>JASLZO010000299.1 GCA_030754805.1 Dehalococcoidia bacterium | reverse complement strand
CGCCCCGTTCGCTTTGCCCCGTCATGCTATCTGTCGGTATACTCTGGTTCAACGAATGACGAAGGTCGGACCCGCGTCCGGCCTTGATTGACGCGATTCAAGAAACGGGGGGCGAACCGACGATGGCGACCGCAACCACTACACCGGTTCGCACTTTCACTCCGGCGCAAGTCCAGCGCTATAGCCGGCACATCATCATGCCGCAGGTCGGGAGCATCGGCCAGCGGAAGCTCATGGACGCCAGCGCGTTGGTCGTGGGTGCAGGTGGCCTCGGGTCGCCATTGGCCATGTACCTTGCCGCCGCAGGAGTGGGCAAGCTCGGAATCGTGGATTTCGACATCGTCGAGATTACGAACCTTCAGCGCCAACTGCTCCACAACACCGCTGATATCGGCCGTCCGAAGGTCGATTCTGCTGCGGACACCATCAATGGCATCAACCCCGAAGTCGACGTCGTTAAGATTCCCGTCCACCTCAACTCGTCCAATGTCATGGACATCATCAAGGACTATGACTTCGTCATCGATGGCACCGATAACTTCCCGACGCGGTACATGATCAACGACGCCGCGGTCCTGTCCGGCAAACCGGTCATCCACGGCAGCATCTTCATGTTCGAGGGGCAGGCGACGACATTCTTGCCAGGTCAGGGCTGCTACCGCTGTCTCTACCCTGCTCCGCCGCCGCCGGGAATGGTTCCGTCCTGCTCCGAAGCGGGTGTGCTCGGCGTCCTGCCCGGAATCATCGGCAGCACCATGGCGATCGAGACGATTAAGCTCGTCCTCGGAATCGGCAAGCCGCTCGTCAACCGGTTGCTCATGTTCGACGCCCTCGACATGGACTCTCGGACGGTCAAGATCAGGCGCGACCCGGAGTGCCCGATCTGCGGGGACAACCCAACGATCAATGAACTTATCGACTACGAGGCGTTCTGCGGAGTCCCGGCGATCGAGCCCAGCTAAGCCGGACCCGTTTTTGACCCGCGGTCAGTTCTGAAGCCCCGCAACGAAAGAGGGAGCTAGAGAGGCGTCTTTGCCCTATTCGAGCATCCTCGAGACCATAGGTCGAACACCCCTTGTCGAGCTGAAGAGGTTCCAGCCCCGTGAGGGTGTACGCATCTTCGCCAAGCTAGAGGGCCAAAACCCGACGGGCAGTGTCAAGGACCGGATAGCCAGGGTGATGCTCGAGACGGCGGAAGCCGAAGGGCGCCTGTCCCACGACAAGGTCATCCTCGAGCCGTCCAGCGGAAACACCGGGGTCTCGCTGGCCATGATCGCCCGTTACATGGGATATCGGGTCAAGATCGTGTTGCCCGACAATGTCACCTCGGAGCGACAGGCGCTCATCGAGTCCTTCGGCGCATCCGTGGAGTTCTCCGACGGCCAGAAGGGAACCAACGGCGCGATCGAGGTCGCCCACCAAATGGTTGCGGACGATCCCGACGAATACGTGATGCTCTACCAGTACGGAAACGAGGCCAACCCGCGCGCTCACTACGAGGGGACCGGGCAGGAGATCGTCGACGAACTCCCGAAGGTGACTGTATTCATCGCGGGCCTCGGCACCGGCGGCACTCTGATGGGCGTCGGTCGGCGCCTCAAAGAACACAACAGCGAAGTCCGCGTGATCGCGGTCGTCCCGCACCCCGAAGAGAGGATCCAGGGGTTGCGGTCTCTGGATGAAGGTTTTATCCCGCCCATCCTGGATCCGAAGCTCCTTGACGGCCAATTCATCGTCACTAGCAGCGAATCGTTCGAGTTGACCCGCGAGTTGCTCGAGCGGGAGAGCATTTTTGCGGGAATCTCATCCGGGGCGGTCCTCGCTTGCGCGGTCCGTGTCGCGGAACGGATGGACTCGGGAAACATCGTTTGCCTCATGGCAGACGGCGGGTGGAAGTACCTATCGACGGGAGTCTGGACTCGACCGTTAGAGGAACTTGAGGCCGAGATGGGCCGCAAGATCTGGTGGTGACTGGCTCTCTCTTGACCGAGCCTCACCCGCTCCATACCATCACTGCGGTCGACGAATCGTTCGCCACCTACACCAACTCACCCACTCCGACTCACACCCGAGCTTAAACCCGCAAGA
>JASLZO010000298.1 GCA_030754805.1 Dehalococcoidia bacterium | reverse complement strand
CACGTTGTGGTCGAAAAAGCCGTTCGCTATCCAGCCTCCGGAGAGATCTCGGTAGATTGACCTGAAGACCGAGGTCGCAGCTTCCCCTTCGGCGAGGCCCATGGTGTGGGCGTTCACAGTTGCTGACCTCGCTGCGCCTATCTGTCCAAGGAGCGAGTCCGACTGCGAAACAGAAGTTGCTCCGATCGCGAAGCCTGCCAGCCTCCCATCTGCAATCGCAGCTGCCGAAGTGGAGCGCGAATCCTCCAGGGCGGTAATCAGCGCCGCGCGGCAGTGTGCAGGATCGGAAAAGGAGGGCGATAGATCGGGGAGGCGAAAGCGGTTCTTCGTGTGACGGTCGGCGACCAGGGAGGCGGCTGCGTCGAGGTCGGAAGATTCCAGAGGGTGGACTGTGTAGCGCATCGACGTCACCTGTGAGAAGGCTTCGTGGACTATACCCCACAGGCGGTGCGCTTCTCGCTGACGTGCGAAGTTCGGCCACGCGACCTAGTATCGGGACCACAAAGCACCTGGAGGCTGGGCGTGGAGCCGAAAGAGTACCTGGCGCATTTCGTTGGAAACTTGCACCGCGAGTACGAAGAAGCGATTAAAGACCTGACCCAAGAGCAGTTTCAGTTCCGTCCGTTCGAGGACGCCAATCACATTGGATTCACCGCCTGGCACTGGGTCCGCACAGAGGACAACATTGTTCAGTTCGTCCTGCAGCGCCAGCCGACAGTCTGGGTAGACAAGGGCCTCGACACCGCATGGAACCTTCCCCGAGTTGAGCAGGGCACAGGGATGGATCCGGGGCAGGCACACGAGATGCAACTTCCGGCGCCTGCTGACTTTCTTGACTACGCACGTTCGGTTTGGGAGCGGACTGGCGCCTACTTTGAGGGCCTCACCAAGGACGAACTCGATCGCATTGTGAAGGTGAATCCGTTCGGCGAAGTGCCAGTCTTTCAGATTCTCGGACAGACCCTGGTCGCCCACGGCAACATGCATCTTGGGGAACTCCACATAACACGGCAGTTCCAAGGCAAGTCGGGGTTCAACTTCTAGCCGGGCAATCATAACGGGCCCCGGTTGGGACACCGCTGGAAGCCGTACGCCGATGGAGGATGGGTCGATGGAAAAGAGAAAAATTGGGAGCGTCGAGATAGTCGCCCTCGTCGATACGGTGCAGACTTTCCAGGCTTCCGCTGTTTATCCGGAGGCCGACGACGCCCTTGGCCAGTTCAGCGACTACCTGGATGCCGACGGCGGCGTGGAGCTCGCATTCACGTCGTTCCTGATCAATGACGGGGATGCGGTCATTCTGGTCGACACGGGCTTCGGTCCCGAGAACGGGGGGCAGCTGCGGGCCGAGCTCGCCGAAGCGGGCGTCAACGAAGCCGGCATCACGACCGTCGTCTTTACGCATCTTCATGGCGACCATACGGGCTGGAACGTGGACAGGGCCGACGGGTCACCACTGTTTCCCAACGCTCGTTATCTCGCACCGCAGGCAGACTGGGACCACTTCTCGTCCCAGGATCCCAGGCCGCCATCGTTCGTACGGGATATTGAAAGCTTGCGTGGCGCCGGGAGGCTTGAGTTGATCGAAGGCGAGACGCCTCTTTCTCGTTCGGTGACGACACTGCCGACTCCGGGCCATACGCCGGGGCATATGAGCATGGTGATCGCCTCTACCGATCGCCCTGGATTCATTCTCGGAGACGTCGTGCTCACGCGGATCGACTCTGAAATGCCTACCCTGACGAACTCGTTCGACACCGACAGCGACCTTGCTACCGCCACAAGGGCGAAAGTGATAGAGCGTCTCGCGGCGGACGCGTCCCTTGTCGGGGCCAGCCATATCCAGGCCCCCGGATTCGGCCGATTTCATGCCAGCAACAATGAGACCCGCTGGGTCCCGGCCAGGTTCCGAGTCTAACGCCTTCATCTGGGGGAGCCGTGAGAGAATCAGGAGAGGCTCGTGGTCTGCTGACGGCGCAATCAGATATCACGAGGATCGTTGACGATTATTGTGAATTCATCGACACCGGAAGATTCTAGGATTTCGCCGATCTGTTCGAGCACGGCACGTGGTTCATGACAGCTAATGGCGGTCCCGGCTCCGCGCCCGTGAAGGCCGG
>JASLZO010000297.1 GCA_030754805.1 Dehalococcoidia bacterium | reverse complement strand
ACACGCACCGTGTGGACCATCTCGGTCAGCAGAGCGACATGATCCGGCGTCTGGAAGATCTGAAGGTTCTGGTTGTAGCCGCCCGGACTGAGCGGGGGACCGGCGTTGAAACCCAGGAGACACCGATCCGACGTGGTCCGGTCCAGCCAGGAATCCGCAGGATGGTCCCGCCGATAGTCCCGGCTGGTATCGGCCCGCGATTGACCGCCCGGGGTCATGTCGGGGACCCGCCCGTTCGGTGGATCGATGATCAACGAGGTGCGCCGCGTCCCGACGGTGCTCGTCCCCTGATCCAGCCAGAAGTTGTTGTAAAAGCCGGGAGACCCGTCGTCCCGTCTATCCACCTGGTTGGCGGCTGTCGTCCGCTCTGCGGGGCGATCCGCCAGACGTTGGTTGCGGTCGACGACTTCCTGTTCGAGGTTCGCCGCCTCTTCTTCGGTCAAGAACGCCTGGTCACCCAGCTCCTCGGGCCGCTCAAACGGCGTGATGGTGCGGAAGTCCCAGATCCCCCGCAGGTCCGGTTGCCCCCATTCGGTCGTCACCGCCTGAGCAGCCGCGAGGCCGGCCCCCGACGACACGAGCGCGACCAGCACGATACCGAGACTCACGATCGAAACGGCTCGATGACACATGTAATCCCCCCTCGGGTAAGCCACTCGTCTCTCCACTGCTGAATCCTAGCATCTGCGGTCGAAGAATCCCGCGTCGTACCGACATTCGTGGGAAATCGAGGACGTCGTGGGCTTGCTCCCAAACCGACCCACTGGCACTGTCAAGTGGCGGCCCGGGTTCGCTTATGGCGTCAGGTTCGTTCTGCATACAAGAGGAGAGCCCACGATGTCTTCCACGACATCCTCACTTCAGAGCGATATCTAGAAAAAGAGGCCGCCATGAGAATGCTGGTTGCGCTGACGACGTTTCTTCTGGCCTGTGTTGTTCCACTGTATACGGCCGCCTGGACCACCGTCCTCGTGCTTGTTGCCGTGTACGTGGTTAGACCGCACACGTTTGGTTCTCGGCGGAGAGCGTCCTTCAGGTAAGGACGCTTCTCCCAGCGGCTCGGGATGCTCGTTGAGGAGGAGTCCGAGATGTCACGCTGTCCTCGACTGCTGGCGGTCGCGACACTGCTGCTCAGCGCCATCTTCGCCGGCTTGGTCGGGGCGGCTGAGTCGCCGGCGCTCACGACGGAACAGATCCGTGAGTTCCTACTGACGGCAGAGGTGGTGGCGGCCGAACCGATCGGGCGGGGTGTGACGCACCCCTGGCGGCTCACTTTGAGCGACGGGAAGGTCACACACGACGCCGCCTTTCATTCCGTGAACGAGAGCAGCCCTCTGTCGCCCAACAGCCAACGCGGCGAACCGACGTTCATCGATTCGTCACGCTACAACGTCGCCGCCTACCGGCTCGCCGAGATCCTGGGCCTCGACGACATGATGCCGGTGACGGTCGCACGGGAGTGGCGCGGCATGGCGGGCGCCATCAGCTGGTGGATCGACACCGCGTGGGATGAGGGCACCCGCTTGAGCGAGCATCGTTGGCCCGACGACATGCGGACGTGGAGCGACCAGATGTATCGGATGCTGGTCTTCGCGGAGCTGGTCCACGATACCGACCGGAACCTTGGGAATACCCTCTACACGGCGGATTGGAAACTCTGGATGATCGATTTCTCACGGAGCTTTCTCGTCTGGGGCGGGCTCCGGCAGCCCGAGAACATCACGCGCTGCGACCGGGCGTTGTTCGCAGAGCTACAGCAATTGACGAGAGCCGAGGTCGAGCGGAAGACGCGCCCCTTCCTGACCTTGGCGGAGATCGATGCGCTCTTCGAGCGCCGCGACAGGCTCGTTGACCACATCGAGAAGCTGATCGCCGGCGCAGGGGGACTGAGCCCGCTCTACTGACCTTCGTTGGGTCCGAACCACAACCGGAGCCCGAGGTTCCCGAAGAGCTGAGAGCAGAACGTGACTCCACCGAAATCCGAGCCACTCATCTCACGCAGTGCCAGGAGGGATGCCGTGTGGGGTGCTGGCGTCCTCGTCGCCGTGCTCGCGGGCTGGCTCCTGGTGGCCGTTGAGGGTCCGGGCGCGGCAGACGACTCGCTCGTCGCCGACACCACCGGCGGT
>JASLZO010000296.1 GCA_030754805.1 Dehalococcoidia bacterium | reverse complement strand
TCTCCCTCTGGGACCGGACCAGCGTTGTTCAACAATTTCTTGTGGTCACAGACGATCACCGGATCGTCGTCGCGGATCGCCGCTGTGTACAGGCCTTTCGCCGTATACGCGTCGGATGGGGCGACGACCTTCAGCCCCGGGATGTGAACGAGCATCGAGTAGAAGGATTCGGAATGCTGGGCGGCTGACCCAACTCCCGCGCCGATGCGCGTCATGACCGTGACCGGAACTTTCACCTTTCCGCCCAGCATGTATCGGAGCTTCGCGGCGTTGCTGAGAAGTTGATCTAGGCTCACACCCACGAAGTCGATGAACATGATCTCCACGATCGGGCGAAGGCCAACTGTCGCGGCTCCGATTGCTGCTCCCACGAACCCGGCCTCCGACACTGGGGTATCAATGACACGCCCAGCTCCAAATTCGGTGATCAAACCCTTCGTAGATCTGAACGGGCCGCCCCAGGCGTCAACGAGTCCGAGGTGTGCCCGCCCGGCTGCACCCGCAATATCCTCGCCCATCACGATGACGGTCGGATCTCGCCGCATCGCCTCGTGCAAGGCTTCGTTCTGTGCTTCGCTGTATCGCATGGTTCGGGTGGTCGTCGTGGAAGCGTTCATTCGTTATTCCTGACATTGAGTGGGAACATCACTCAGAGTCCGGCGCGCAGGGCGCTCTCTGGATAGTTGACGTACACGTCAGAAAACAGTTCTTCCGGCTCGGGCATCGGAGATGCGTCGGCAAAACGAACCGCGTCTTCGATTAGTGCTTTAACTAACGTCTCCTGGTGGGCGAGGTCGCTCTCTGGCACGAGATTCTCCTCGAGCAAGCGGGTGCGGAACGTGGTGATGGCGTCGCGGGCCCGCCATTGGTCCTGCTCCTCCGCCGTCCGATATCGAAGCGCATTGTCTCCGGCGAAATGGCCGTAGTAGCGATAGGTCTTGAACTCAAGGAGGCTGGGCCCATCGCCCGATCGGGCTCGTTCCACCGCGTCAATTGCGACCTGTCGAACCGCGAGGACATCCATTCCGTCCCCGACGACTCCCGGCATCGAATATCCGGCCGCTCGTGAGGCGATATCGGTGACGGAGACCGCATAATCAGCAGGGGTCGACTCGGCGTACAGGTTGTTTTCGCATACGAAAAGAACCGGCAATTTCCAGATCGAGGCCAGGTTCATGGATTCGTGAAGGACACCCTGGTTCGAACCACCCTCGCCGAAGAAGGCGACGGCGACTTCACCAGTGCCGAGGGTCTTCGCTTTCAGGGCAGCCCCGCACGCCAAAGGAATGCTGGAGCCCACGACCCCGTTGGCTCCGAGCATGCCGATAGCGAAGTCGGCGATGTGCATCGAGCCACCCTTTCCTTTGTTCGTGCCGCCGGACCGCCCGAACAGTTCCGCCATCATTCCGTGCGGTTCGACGCCTTTCGCGACGCAGTGACCGTGGCCCCTGTGCGTGCTGGCCATGTAATCGCCCGGTTCCAATGCTGAGCAGACACCGGTCGCAACCGCTTCTTGGCCAGCAGACGAGTGAACCGCGCCAGAGACCCCTCGTTGAGTGACCTCGTGAACCGCTCGTTCCTCGAATTCTCGGATCGTCAGCATGGTCCGGTACAAACTGAGGAGCTTGTCGCCCCCAAGTTCCTCAGACGAGTTGGATGACATCCGTTGGTTCCTCCATGTTGCGTGTCGCGTTAGGGACGACCGAGTTGGACGTCGATCACCGCGGCTCGGCCTTTCGCGACATGCTCGAGCCCGCGTTGAATAGCCGCCGAGACTTGGTCGGGGGATTCGACCCGCTCCCCGTATGCCCGCGACGCCTCGGCCAATAATGCGTAGTCCGGCGAGGGCCTGATATCAACTCCAACGACGCTGCCCATGCGTTCCGACGCGGAGTCCGGATAGAAAGCGTGAAGAGAGCGTCGTGTGGCGAAGTGCTCGTTGTTGTTGAAGATGATCGTCAGGAAAGGCGCGTCGTAGTGATCGGCAGCCCAGAGCGCGGAGGTGGGTGCACCGTATACGAACGTACCGTCACCGACCAGCGCCACGATAGTGCGTTCGGGCGACGCGAGACGTACACCCACTGCAGCCCCAAGGGCCCAACCGAGACTGGCCCCGGCGCTGACCA
>JASLZO010000295.1 GCA_030754805.1 Dehalococcoidia bacterium | reverse complement strand
GGCGCTATCGACCAATCCGGCGAGCGGAACCATAACGGTCACTTCCCCAAGGACCGTTGTCTTGGCCTGCTGTGGGTCGGGGCGGTCATCGTTCGCGCCGAGGAGTGTAAGGGGCTCGGCCCGAGCCAGCGCCCGTATCGCCTCCATTTCTGATTCGATCGCAGCGAACGATCCGCCTGCGTCGACAATAACCTCGGCAGGGTGGTTCGGCTCGATCTTCAACTCGGTGCGGCTGTTCCGCACGGCGCGGATCAGGTCGACGACGACCCTCATTTCTTCCTCTGTGTCGTCATCGATCAGCGATTCCTCCGTTCGTGGATACGCGGCCACCATCACCGATTCGGCGCCTCCAGACAGACCTGGGAATCGTGCTATCAGATTCTGCCAGATCTCCTCAGTCACGAATGGCATGAACGGATGGAGCAGCCGCACGGATTGCTCCAGGACAGCAGTGAGGTACGGCACCGGTTCGTTGTCGCCAGAGCGGAGCCTGACCTTCGCCAGTTCGATATACCAGTCGAAAAACTCATCCCAGATGAAGTCGCGGAGGACCTGCTCTGCCTGCCCGAGTTGGAAGTCCTCAAACATTTGCGTCACGGTCGATGTGACTCGTTGGAGCCGGCTCATGATCCACCGGTCTTCCCGATGGGTGGGAGCGAGCGTGGAAGGGGCTTCCGTCAACCCCGAGCCTTCGGCAGTACGAAGCACGAATCGAGCGCCGTTCCAGAGCTTGTTCGCGAAATTCCGCCCGGCCTCCATTCGCCCGGGTGACAGGGCGATATCGTTCCCAGGAGTCGTCGCGATGGTTACCGCCATCCTCAGGGCATCGGTGCCGAACTGGTCGATCATGTCGAGCGGGTCGATCACGTTGCCGCGTGTTTTCGACATCTTCTGCCGTTGCGCGTCGCGGATCAGGCCATGGAGGTAAACGGTTCGGAACGGAACTTCGCCCGTGTTCTCCAGGCCCATCATGATCATCCGAGCGACCCAGAAGAACAGGATGTCGTATCCCGTCTCCATGACCGATGTCGGGTAATACGTTCCTACGTCGTCCGTCTCGTCCGGCCAGCCCAGGGTTGAGTGGGGCCAGAGCGCCGACGAGAACCAGGTGTCCAGCACATCCGGGTCCTGGGTCAGTTCCGAAGATCCACACGCGGGGCAACTCGACGGAGTTTCGAGCGAGACGATTGGAGTCGCGTTCTGCCCCGGGTCGATCCGGTCGGCCCTCCGGATGATCTCCTGGTGACCCAACCCTTGATCATTCCTGAACGAATGGTAGGGAGCCTCGGTGATCTGGGTCCCATCACCCGCGCTCATGGGTTTGACCAAGATGACGCGCAGGTGATCCCCGTCACACGAGGTGCAATACCACGCTGGGATGCGGTGGCCCCACCAGAGCTGACGGGAGATGCACCAATCCCGGATGTTGTCCATCCAGTTGAGATAGGTGGCTGCGAAACGCTCGGGCACGATCCGTATGCGTCCGTCTCTGACCGCTTCGGCGGCGGGTTGCGCCAGCGGAGGGGTATCGACGAACCACTGGATACTCACCCTCGGCTCGACGATCGTCGAGCACCGGTAACAGTGACCAACACGGTTCGCGTAGGGCTCGACATGATCGAGCAAACCCTCGGACTCTAGCTGCTCGACGATTCGGTCCCGAGCCTCGAATCGATCCGTCCCCTCATACGGTCCTGCCTGGTCGTTCATCGTCCCGTCGGGATTCATAACGTCAATCACGTCCAGCCCGTGTCTCTTCCCAATCTCGAAGTCATTCGGATCGTGGGCTGGAGTGATCTTCAGCGCGCCGGTCCCGAACTCTCGGTCGACGTACTCGTCCGCAATCACCGGGATCTGGCGTCCCAACACCGGGAGAACGACGGAATTCCCAACCAGGTCTGCATAGTGATCGTCAGCAGGGTGGACCGCGACCGCCGAGTCGCCGAGCAGTGTCTCCGGACGCGTCGTTGCCACCGTCACCGACCGCCCGGACCCATCCGCGTACGCGTACTTGATGTGCCAGAGGTTCCCTTCGGTGTCTTCGTATTCCGTTTCCAGGTCGGACAGGACCGTGTGGCAGCGCGGGCACCAGTTGATGATGCGCTCGCCTCGATATATCAGTCTTTTGTTGTA
>JASLZO010000294.1:261-2134 GCA_030754805.1 Dehalococcoidia bacterium | reverse complement strand
CAACTTGACGTCGATCTCCTCGGGCGTGCCCTCGAGGACGTGGTCCTCCGGCATAAGGGCGGTAATCGTCGCCGAGGCTTCCGTCTGCCCGAAGGCATTGATGAACCGGGTCCCTGGGAGTTCGGTGATAGCTCGCTTGATGACTTCCTTGGGCATCGGCGCTGCGCCATAGGTGAGAGTTTCCAGGCTGGAGATGTCGTACTTGGAGCGGTCCGGGTGCTCGAGCAGCAGTTTGAGCATGGTGGGGACCATCATGGCCCTAGAGACCTTTTCGTCCTGGACGAGCTGCATCCAGCCTGCCGGGTCGAACTGTCGTTGGACGACGAGAGTCCGTCCACCGAAGATCGCCGATACGACCGCCTGCATCCCCGCCACGTGGTAGAGGGGGACGGTGAGGATGTTCTTCTCGATCTCATCCTCGTCCAGCGGGGTGACGTTGTTGAGGGAGTAGCTCCCAACGCTGTCATAGGTGAGCATGACGCCCTTGGGGAGCCCAGTGGTGCCCGCGGTGAACATCAGGATGGTGGTGTCCTCGTCATCGACCTCGGTGAAGATCTCGTCATCCGGAGCGCCGGCCAAGACGGACTCGAACTCTTCCCAACCGTCGCCGGTGCCCTCGAGCGACACGAAGTGCTCGACGGTATCCAGGGAGGGTCGCAGTTCGTCGACAAGGCCGAGGTAGCGGGAGCCCGCAAGAACGACCTTGCACTCAGATGCGTTCACCATGTGACGAATCTCTTCGGCACGGCCACGGAAGCTCAAGGGAACAAAGATGGCGCCGATTTTCGCGCTGGCGAAGTAGGTCTCGACGACCTCATTGGTGTTGACCTGCATCATGCCGACTCGGTCGCCCCGACCCACGCCCCACGCCGCGAGCGCGTTACCGAGGCGATTTGCGCGGGAGTTGAGGTCGGAGTACGTGAGGCGCTTGTCCTCGAAGATGATGGCCTCTTTGTTCGGAGCGATCGAATTCGCAATCATCAAGAATTCGGCTGTATTCATGCGGTGTTCTACCCCCTGATCGAAAAGCGATTCGTACCTGCACCACTATTGGGCCCACACAGCACAGGATGGTAGCAAAACGGGGTTTCACGTGTCACCTGGAACGACCGAAGTCAGGCTGAAACGACCGAGTCCAACGCTTCCTCGAGCTCGACCGCGGAGGCGTATCCCTCGAACCGCGCAGCGATGCGGCCGCCGGGCTCGAGCATGAAGATCCACGATTCGTTGCGGTACCCCTCGATCTCGGTCAACCCCCAGTCGCGCACAGGGTTGGAGTACCGGGCGCGAGAGAGGTCTCCCTGGATGTCGTCCGGGTTGTCGTAGACCTCGATATGGATGAAGTTTGCTTCGGGTCCGCGTGCGGCGGCGATCTCCGAGACCGTTTCGACCTGTGGCCCGCAAGTCGGGCTGGTGCAGAGGGATGGGGAGGCGAATACCAAAAGGGTCGGAAGACCGTTTCCGACCGCTTCGTCGATCGTAATCTGGTAGAGCGTCGGATCCGGGGTGGAGCCGGTCGTCAGTTGGGCGAGGGAGTCCACCGTATCGACCGTCTTGTTCGCTGTCGACGGAGCGATCGCTCCAACCGGCGGTGTGATGGTCGACGGCCGGACGGGGACGGGGATCTCGACGGTAAGGTCTCCCAGTTCAGAGTCATCGACCCGGGCGATAACGACCCAGGGCCCCGGGGCGTCGAAGGTGAGTTCGGAGATGTAGCTGCCGCGCGTTCCGAATAGCCATAGGTGGAAGACCGCCGTCGCGACCTGGGTCGGTTGCTGGGGAAGTGATCCGTCGGAGGTCCGTAGATAGCTGGCGATCTCGACTTCCGGTACCGTGACGAGTGCCTGTGGAGTGAGCAGGAGGAACGCGAATC
>JASLZO010000294.1:0-251 GCA_030754805.1 Dehalococcoidia bacterium | reverse complement strand
GCCGGGCTCAAGGTCGGTGGTGGCAAGGATGGCTTCCAGCTCGGCGGAGGTCTCAGGAGGCGCGGTTGGTGTAGGGGTCCCGGTCGCGGATGAGCAGGCGACGAGCGAAATCGCTGCGAGGGCTGCGGCGAAACCGGCGAATATGGCCTTCGGGAAGCGACTGGATTTCATGGGCCTGAAGCGTACGAGCCGAAGGTGAATGCGAAGACTCCGAAGCGGTCCGAGTTGGCACTGAGAGTGAGTTCGTGTCC
>JASLZO010000293.1 GCA_030754805.1 Dehalococcoidia bacterium | reverse complement strand
CGAGACGGGTCGCGCTCCGCGACCACTTTGACTTCCTTTCCATTGATTACCAACGAGTCTTCGCCCGCCTCCACGGTGCCCGGAAATCGGCCATACGTACTGTCGTACTTTAGTAGGTGAGCGTTCGTTTCAGGGCTCGTCAGGTCATTGACCGCAACGACCTCCAGGTCATCCAGGTAGCGCTCCATGGTCGCCTTCACGACCTGCCGACCGATCCGACCGAACCCGTTGATTCCTATTCGAGTGGCCATCTGTTCTCCTTTCGTCGCGCCCCTAAACCCCCTGGAAGCGCTGGCCCATTCTAACCATCCGAACCTTTTCGGTCCGTCCACGAAAAACGCCATTGCCTGGAGTTCGTGTCTGGTACAATGCATGCGCTTCGACACTGGTTCTGGCCACGCTCACCGCGTTCTAATCCTTGCCCATCCGAACGCATGCGAGCGCTTACTTGTTGAGGAGTGTCGGTGAAAAGGAGCGCTTCATGAACATCTATGTAGGCAATCTGCCTTATGAACTCTCGGATGACGAACTTCGAACCGCGTTCGAACCTCATGGAACGGTCGATTCGGCCCGCGTAATCATCGATCGTTACTCCGGCCGGTCCCGCGGGTTCGGCTTCGTTGAGATGTCGAATCCGACAGAGGGTCAGGCCGCTATCACCCAGATGAATGGCCGAGAGATGAACGGCCGTCCGCTCACTGTGAATGAAGCCAGGCCGCGTGACGACGCCGGCCGCGGTGCCGGTGGCGGAGGTGGCAGCGGAGAAGGTGGCGGTGGCGGTGGCGGTGGTCAGCGCTGGTAGCGTTCGCCCTTAGCCGCTGAGCCCTCGGAACGAGCCCGACCCGGCATAGCGTCCGGCACGTTCCAACTCTTCCTCGATTTCGAGCAGCCGATTGTATTTTCCGGTGCGTTCGCCACGAGCGGGCGCGCCGGATTTTATTTGACCGACACCGGTCGCGACCGCGAGATCCGCAATCGTGGTGTCGGTCGTTTCACCGGATCGGTGGCTCATCACGCACGCGTAACCGGCGTTGCGTGCCATCTCGATCACGTCCAACGTCTCCGTCAAGGTGCCAATTTGGTTCAACTTGATCAGGACTGCATTCGCAACGTTTTCTGCGATCCCGCGCGACACCCGTTCACTGTTAGTCACGAATAGGTCGTCGCCGACAAGTTGCACTCGTGATCCCATGGCCGCAGTGAGTTCAGCCCATCCGTCCCAATCGTCCTCAGAGATTCCATCCTCGATGCTGATCAACGGGTATGCGTTCACCCAATCCGAGTAGATACCCGTCAATCCAGAGGCGTCCAGCGTTTTTCCCTCTCGCTCGAGTCGGTATGTCCCAGACTCATCGATGAACTCGGTGGCTGCAACATCCATGGCCAGATAGCAGTCAACCCCCGGTTGATAGCCGGCACGGGCAATCGCTTCGACGATCAACTCCGCCGCATCGCGGTTCGACCCAAGCGAGGGCGCGAACCCCCCCTCGTCTCCGATGTTCACGCTCAATCCGCGCTCCGCTAGTAGGAGTTTCAGTGCCTGATAAACCTCCGATCCCGCTCGGAGGGCCTCATGAAAATTCGGCGCACCGGCAGGCACGACCATGAACTCCTGGAAATCCGTCGAATCCGCCGCGTGTGCCCCGCCGTTCAGGATGTTGAACATCGGGACCGGCAACACCCGTGCATTCGATCCTCCAAGATATCGATAGAGCGGGACGTCAACCGAGTCGGCGGCGGCTTTGGCGATCGCCAGCGAGACACCAAGGATGGCGTTCGCGCCAAGACGGGATTTGTTTGGAGTTCCGTCAAGGGCGGTCAACTCGTCGTCAATCGCGGCTTGGTCGAGAGCATCCGCTCCGTCGAGGGCGTCAGCGATCTCGCCGTTGACGTTCGCGACCGCCTGAAGCACCCCTCGTCCGCCATATCGCGCTTCATCCCCGTCGCGCAACTCGTGCGCCTCGTGCGTCCCGGTGCTCGCCCCGGACGGGACACCCGCCATTCCCTTCGAATCATCGTCGAGCCAGACCTCGACCCGGACAGTTGGGTTCCCTCTGGAGTCGAGGATCTCAGATGCTCTGATGCTTTCGATCGAACTCAACTCTCAACTCCTATTTTCGATCTGCAGATCGCCGAAC
>JASLZO010000292.1 GCA_030754805.1 Dehalococcoidia bacterium | reverse complement strand
AAGAACGAAGCAACCGATGCGACATGACTCGGATCGGCGCTCCGCTCGACTCCTCGGATGAACGCCTGGGCCGCATTCTCATAGTGGTCGGACACGGAGAAGATAAGTGTCACGTTGATGTTGATATCAGATGCGATCAACTCTTCGATCGCCGGCATACCCTCGGCAGTGGCCGGGACTTTGATCATCAGATTTGGGCGGTCAACCAGGGTCCAGAGGCGCTTCGCCTCGTCGAGCGTCCCCTGGGTGTCTCGTGCTAGATGAGGAGAGACTTCGAACGACACGAAGCCATCGCGTCGGTCAGACGATCGATAGATGTCGCCGAGCGCATCGGCGGCAGCGCGGATGTCCTTGACCGCCAACGCCTCAAAGACGCGTTTCGTATCGTCCCCGGTTCCGCTCGCGATCTCATTGCGGATGTCCGTGTCGTAGTCATCGCTCCCAGAGATAGCCGCTTCGAAGATCGAAGGGTTGCTGGTCAGGCCACGAAGCCCATCCTCCTCGACCAGCCGCTCGATCCCTCCGCGTGATACCAGGTCCCTGTCGATGTAATCCACCCAGAACGACTGGTCATGGTCATGGAGGGTTTTCAGTGGGTTGATCATCTCGGGCTCCTTTCGCCCAATGAATACGTCGTGCGGCGGTCCCTCCGCCTACGAAGCCAGGTCCGGGTCGTAGATCAACGTCTCCGGGCGGAACACCTCCCATACGAACCACATCCCGTTCTCGGCGTGAAGCGGATCGAGCTGGGTACCCGCCAACGCTCCGCTCAGCGCACGTCCCAGAAGGGTCCATTCGCTCCCGGTCTGATCGTCAACGAAGCCGCCTGATGCAACGGACGTAAACGTCAGGATCCGTCCGTCGGGAAGCTCGGGGTCGAACGCGGCCGCGGAACCGATGTCCCTTGATTCTGCGATCACCTCCTGGTCCAGCGGTGACAGCATCCCGGATCTCCAGAAGACCACGACATCCTGGTCCCCGACTTTCGTCTCGGTGACCCTGGAGTCAGAAAGATCCTTGAATGGGAACGCCATCGACACTTCTCCGGCCTCGAGTCCGAGCACCCGTTCGATCGGGTCCAGGCGCTGATCGAGTTCTCCGTAGAACAGGTACGGCCGGTTGTTCGGCCAGTCGTAATTCAGATATGCAGTGAAGCCGTAGCCACCGTGAAACTCGCTCGGCATCGACTCCGGGGACAGGACGGTTCCACTTGGGTATGTCCGGATGAACTCGGAGAAGGAAGTGATGAAGACCGGGACGGGTTCGAGGGTCGTCCCTGCCATATCCCCGACGATCGCCTGCCCCGTTACCTGCTGCCACCAGGAATCCGTCGCGTCGTCCCACATCAGCTGGTTGGAATGCCGCAACGTGCCGGTGGACCCGAATGTCAACGATCTGCCGTCGACGGTTCGTTTGAACGCGAGGGCCGTGTAGCACAGCGGGCAATAGGTCACCACGATCGGCTCACCGGCAACCGTGTCGTTCACGATCTCGTGGATCGTTAGCATTGCCATCGGATAGGCACGCGCATCACCGTCGATCTCCAATACGACCATGGGATGGTCAGCCGTCATCCAGTCGAACAGGACCGCCACGCCGAGCGGGATGAACTTCGGCGAATAGATCGGGGCGATATCGTTCCGCCCGACGCCGCCATGGACGAAATCCGAGGGATCGACCTCGGATGCATATCTACGGAAGTTCGTGTCCTCCCAATCGCGGGTGGACACGTTCAGAATCGGTATCTCGGGGTACTCGACGAACCCGTCGCCGAACGTCGGGGCGCCCGGCGTTTGGGATGCTTGTGATTCAGCAGTTGCCGTTGGCTGAAGAGTGACCTGTGTTGGGAATTCAGCCCTGGTGGAGCTCTGGGAAGAGCTGCACGCGAACGACGCGACGACCGACGCCGCAATCAGAGCAATTACGGTCAACAGTCCCGAGCGCGTTCGATCCATAGTTCCCGTAAGCACCATGCCAGTAGTATGCACGCGACCGCCCTCCAGGATTTCGAGAGTCTGGGACGCCCTGCGACGCCGTGACGGTCGTGTGGGAAGGTGATCTGGGGGTTCAATCGGCGAGCGCTCTTGAAGGCGCTTGGGTTCGAAGCCTGAACTAGCTCGAGACCGTTTCCGCAAGGGC
>JASLZO010000291.1 GCA_030754805.1 Dehalococcoidia bacterium | reverse complement strand
CTTCGAGTTGATATGGGATTTCTGCAGTTCGAGACGAATCACTCGTCGCCACCAAGGCCTCGACGGGCGCGGCGGTGTCCGGCGTCGGGGGAGGTGGATCCGAGCACGCGACCAACAACGCGAGGAAGGCGACGATACCTGCGACGACTCGTGTTACGAACATCTTGCGGCCATGCTAGGCCTCAACGTCACCGTCTGCTCGCTTCGGCCAACGTGACGGTGGTGGAGCCGAGGGGTTCGAGGACCGGATCCGTTTCCGGGTGTATTCAACCGCGCATCGGGCATCGACCGGACCGGTGACAAGGTCGAGGTTCTGGCAACCACCTCTACCGCCGGAGCAGTCGCCGTCCGCGAGGGCAAGATCCTCGCAACGACGTTCCACCCCGAACTCAGCACCGACACGCGCTTCCCCGAGATATTCCTCCACAAGGCGGCACGAAATACCCCGACGCCACGCTGACCGCATCAAGTCCGGCCGACGGGAATCGGCCCGCATCGGTTGGTTCACCGAACTATACGGATACGTCGATAAGCTTGCGTCTCCCCAAAAAAGGACGACGATGAACCGCGTAACACGAACCGACGATTCGCTCGCAGGGCAATGATTGGGAGGTGGGCCCATGAACGCAGACACCCAACGCAAGATCGCGGCATTGCAGGAAACCGTCGGCCTCTCGAGGCCACCGGTCGGTCTGGCATTCGTCAGCGAGCCCCCAGCCGGGATCCCGGAGCCGTCGGAGGGAGTTCCGTCCGCCTGCTCGCTTTGGGTCATGGGCCGCGACCAGGTCGTCTACGCTCCGGTTTCGACACACCTGAACTGCCCGATCGGCATGATGACGATGGGCTTCCAGGTCCCCGATGATCGGATGGAAGAGGCCAAGACCATCGTCGACACCATGTGCGAGCTTGAGTACATCTCACCCGAAGAGGCTGCCTCGCTTCCATCCGTGCCCGGGAATCATTCTGGGGTCGTGTACGGACCGCTGGCGAACCTGCCGGCGGTGCCGGACGTCATCATCTTCTCCACTCGACCGGGCCAGGCCATGCTGCTGGCGGAGTCCTCCGGGTGCGTCGACTGGACGGACCAGGGCATGTCAGCCTTCGGACGGCCGACTTGCGCAGTGGTACCAACGGCGATCGAGATGGGCAAGGCTGCCATGAGCGTCGGGTGCATCGGATTCCGTGTCTACACAGGCACCCCCGATGAGGAGCTCATAGTCGCCGTGCCGAAGGCTGGACTCCAGAACGTCCTGGACGGGATCGACACGACCGTGAACGCGAACGCCGCGCTGGAGAAGTTCCACACCAACCGACGCGCCACCGTCGTGTAGACGCTCGCCTGCCGGTGGGCTTCAGCACCCTTGGAGCCCCCGAATCGCTATCCTCACGCGAACCGGATATAGGACGGTTCGGGAGGCGAACGCATGACCGCGAACGGAGGAGTCAAGCCTTGGTGGTCACCATCGGCTAGGTCGGAGACCCCGTGACGGCCCCGGCCGGCTCAGAGCCCACCCCGCTATGAACGCGATCGCAACCGTTGGCCGATCCGACTCCGGCAAGACAACGGGGGCGTGTGAGTTGATCAGCGAGCTAAGCACCCCCGGACCGTCCCGACGGCCGAGGGCGGCATGAAACGTCCGTCCTGAGGGACGATTCGCAACGCTTGGGAGGCGGCAGCCACGACAGGTGTCCAACAAATGGGTGCGGAAAAACAGGCCCCAGCCGCTACCTGACCAGCAGCTTACCGATGATCGTTCACAAAAGGACCCTTTGTTGAACAGGGTTCTCTTAGCAGACGTGTAAGGAGACGATCGTCCATCAGTCTGGCAGAGCGCCGGCGATAGAGAAATCTTTGTCAGCGCTTGCAATCCCGACACCGGCGATGGTCGCCGGCGATTCGAGATTCGCGCGATGTCCAGCACTCGTAACCCATCGCTCGATGGCGCGTTCGCCAAGTAGTTGAAGAGACTCCAGAGCGGGGTCACCGGCGGGGAGCGCAAGCAAGTTATCTCCACGCTCCATGCCCATCGCTGCGTAGAGGTCTAAAGGCGAAATCTGACTCTGGTCGAAGTGCGAAAAATAGCCATTCGCCGCCATGTCGTCGACCTGGGCGAGAGCGATGCCGGCCAATCTCTCGTCG
>JASLZO010000290.1 GCA_030754805.1 Dehalococcoidia bacterium | reverse complement strand
CTTCAGCGACGAGGACAAGATCGACGAGGCCGGCGTTCGCTACGACCCGCATTTCAAGCCACCCTGGAATCCTGACCTCTTCCTTTCCCAGAACTACCTCAGCCACCTGGGGATGTACCGACACCGGTTGGTCCGAGAAGTGGGTGGCTTCCGCGAGGGCTACGAGGGGAGCCAGGACTACGACCTAGCACTTCGCTGCATCGCCCGACTCGACACACGACAGGTGAAGCACGTCCCGTTCGTGCTGTATTCGTGGCGCTCAGTCCCAGGGTCAACCGCCCGCTCCCTCGGTACCAAGTCCTACGCCGAGGAAGCGGCTATCAAGGCTATACGCGATCACCTCGGGCGCAGGGGAATCGCAGCAGACGTGGATCTGTCGCTGGCGCCGTCGACCTACCGTGTGCGCTACGAGTTGGTCGACCCAGCGCCACCTGTCGAGGTCATAGTTCCCACCCGGGACGGTGCCGCACACCTGCAGGCCTGTCTCGAGGGGCTGACATCGAAGACGCGATATCCGGACCTCCGAGTCCAGGTCGTGGACAACGGAAGCACGGACGCGGCCACGCTCGAAGTTCTCGAGGCGTTCGGGCGCAGGCCCGACGTCGTCGTAGTGGCCGACGACCGTCCGTTCAACTTCGCAGCCCTCAACAACGCGGCGGTCGGGCGTACGACCCGGCCGATCATCTGCCTGCTCAACGACGACATCGAGGTGGTCGATCCCGACTGGCTGACGGAAATGGTGTCCCAGGTCTCGAGACCCGGGGTCGGAGTTGTCGGCGCGATGCTGCGCTACCCCGATGGTGCTGTGCAACACGCAGGCGTAGTTCTCGGCGCCGGTGGTGTCGCTGCCCATTCGCATGCCGGCCATGACACCCCCGACCAGGGATACTTCTCGCGCCTTGCGACCGTCCATGAGGTGGGAGCAGTGACAGGTGCGTGCCTCGTCACCACCCGAGCGTCATGGGAAATCGCCGGTGGAATGGACGAGGCGCTTGAGGTCAATTTCAACGATGTCGACTACTGCCTGCGCGTCGCCGAGGCCGGACAGATGGTCCTGTGGACTCCTCACGCGGTTCTCCTCCACCTCGAGTCGAAGAGTCGCGGTCATGTAGAAGACGAGGCCAAGATTGATCAGCTAAGGGTCGAGGCAGCGAGGATGGTCGAACGCTGGGGGGACAGGCTGTTCGAGGATCCGGCCTACGGGCCCAACCTGACTCTGGAGGGATCACCGTTCGGGCTGAGCGACCAGCCACGGTTCTTGCCGCCTTGGTGGGTGCCCGAATCGTGATCGGTGCCACTGCTCAGCGTATCGCTGGATGCTTGAACGGTACGATGTAACCATGGAGGAAGGCGGTCTCACAATGAATCGCGCCCGACTCCTTCGACTCTCGGAGGGCGCGGCACGATTTGCCACCCCGTTACGCGCTTTGCTCGATGTGTTTGCCTGGGGTCTGGCTGCAGGCTTGGCCGTTTACCTCCGTTTCGACCTGAGTTTCCCGGCGGAAGAGATCGAAGGTTTCCGCCGGGCACTGCCGCTCGTGGCCGCACTGCAATTGCTCGGCGGATACGCGATCGGCCTCTATAGACGGAGGTGGCGCTACGGCTCACATGACGAGATCGCAGCGTTGCTCGGCACGGCTGTGATCACAACCGGCGGACTCTTCGGGCTCAACGAGTTCTATTTCGCCGACCACCCGATTCCCCAGAGCGTGGTCCTCGTCGGTGGCGTCTTCGGCCTGTCCCTGATGTTCGGCGTACGTTACGTATGGCGTGTGCTGCTCGAACGGCTCCGCCGGCCGACCCATTCCGGAGTCGAGAAGATCCTGGTCTATGGGGCAGGGGAGGGGGGCCTCCAGGTGATCACTGCTCTCCTGCGGAACCCTGCGTCGCAGTATCTGCCGGTGGGTTTGATCGACGACGATCCTTCCAAGCGGCGGCTTTCCATCATGGGCGTATCCGTGTTGGGGGATCGACGACACATCGAGCGTGCAGCGAATCGGACCGGCGCATCAGCGTTGCTGATTGCCATCCCCTCTGCCGATGCCCACCTGGTTGGTGAGTTGGCCGACCTTTCGACCGCCGCTGCATTGCAGGTCAAGATTCTCCCCGTCGTCGATGACCTGATCAGCGGACGGGTCACG
>JASLZO010000028.1 GCA_030754805.1 Dehalococcoidia bacterium | reverse complement strand
CGTGAAATGAACCGGTAGACCCTCTGGGTCAACTCATCGCCCAAGAATTTCGTCATCGAGGCTTCCATCACAGGGATCTCGCCCTTGGTCTGCATCCAGCCGACGCGGTAGGAGAGCATCCGCATGGTCTCGACCTCGAGGCGCAGATTCGCGACTTGATTTCGTACGACGGCGCGATCCAGGGGGTTGGAGCCTGACGTTCGCGCGAGGTGGCGACTGTGTTCCACGAACTCCTCGATGATCCTGATCAGCATGGCCGGTCCCTCGATATTCGAGCGCTCGAAACTGAGGGTTGTCATCGCGGCGTACCAGCCGCGGTTTTCTTCCCCGATAATGTTCTGAGCCGGGACCCTCCAGTCCTCCATGAAGAGTTCGTCCCACCGGTGGCGCCCGAGTGCGTCAGGGATTCCTCGGACCGAGACGCCGGGAGGATAGTTCCCCTGTTCGTCCCTCAAGGGCGCCAGTAGGTATGTGATCCCGCGGTGTTTCGGGGCCTCCGGGTCTGTTCTGACGAGGATGTGGATCCACGGGTCTCTATACGTTCCCCAGATCTTTTGGCCGTTGACCACATAGTCGTCACCATCTCTGACGGCGCTCGTCTTCAGGCCCGCGAGGTCGGAACCTGCGTCCGGTTCGCTGAAGCCCTGTGAAAACTCGAGGTCGGCGTTGGCAATCTGAGGGAGGAACTGCTCCTTCATCCAGTCAGCACCCTGAATCATCAGGACCGGTGCTACGAGACCTCCGCCAAACGTTGCTGGGGCTCCCGCATACGACATGGCTTCTCGGTACGCCATCTGCGTGGTGATGCTCACCCCTTGGCCACCGTGTTCGGTGGGCCAGTGCATCGTCCACCAACCCTTGTTGACCAGCTTCTTCTCGAAGTCATTGATCAAAGAACCCAGTCCAGGATCCTCGTGGTCCCACGCGAGTCCGTAATAGATCCCGGCGCCGTCTCCATATCCTCGCGGGTCCCACTCTTTACGGGTGAACTCGAGGGCTTCAGCCCTCAGAGCCTCATCTTCAGCCGTGAATCGAAAATCCATCGAAAACCCCCATGGAGAACAGTCCTGCCAGGCGAACAGCCCGAATAAGTGTACCGGTCGAGGCTCAAGCACCGCCCACCTTAGTAGACTGGAAGCCGTAGCCACTTTCCCCGCTGGTCAAAATCGACCGCGAGACTCATGACGACCCTCACACCTGCTGCCGGCACAGGCCAACACTTCCAACTCGCTGCGCCGTTTCAGATGACCGGTGATCAACCGGCCGCGGTCGCACAGATCGCCGAGCGGGTCGTCGAGGGTGACCGCTTCCAGACGTTAAAGGGCGTTACGGGCAGTGGCAAGACGTTCACGATGGCCAACATCGTCCAAGAGATCCAACGACCGACGCTGGTGATCGCCCATAACAAAACACTAGCGGCACAACTTTGCATGGAATTCCGGGAGTTCTTTCCGAAGAACGCCGTCGAATATTTCGTCTCCTACTACGACTACTACCAACCCGAGGCGTATGTCGCTCGGACCGACACGTATATCGAGAAAGATGCGGAGATCAATGACGAGATCGACCGTCTGCGCCATGCAGCGACGAAGGCCCTCTGGGAAAGAAATGACGTACTGATCGTCGCTTCGGTCTCGTGTATCTACGGGCTTGGCGCCCCGGACGAATATGCCAGCTTTATCCTGGTGCTCGAAAAAGGGTCTCGTACCCCTCGGGACGTGGTGATCCGGCGTTTGATCGACATGCAGTACGAGCGGAACGATTACGACGTGACCCGGGCCCGATTCCGGGTTCGCGGTGACACTCTTGAACTACAACCGGTTTATGAAGAGTTGGCGGTGCGCGTTGAGTTCTTTGGCGACGTGATCGAAAGGATCGTATCTGTCGATCCAACGACCGGAGAAATCCTGGCGGAGCGCGACAGGGTCGCACTGTATCCAGCGAAACACTGGGTCACTGGCGAGGAGAAACTGAAGGCAGCGATTCGAGATGCCGAGGAGGAGATGCGGGGCCGAGTCACTTGGTTTCAGGAGCAAGGCAAGCTTGTTGAAGCTCAACGACTGGAACAACGGACCCGCTACGACCTGGAGATGATGCGCGAGGTTGGCTATTGCTCGGGCATCGAGAACTACTCGCGTCATCTCCAACAACGTCCCGCGGGGAGCCGTCCGTGGTGCCTTCTGGATTACTTTCCGAAGGACTATCTTCTCTTCGTCGACGAGTCACACATGACCGTTCCCCAGGTGCGAGGGATGTTCCACGGTGACGTTTCACGGAAACAGACACTCGTCGACTTTGGTTTCCGACTCCCGTCGGCACTAGACAACAGACCCCTCAACTACACCGAGTTCGAGCAACTGATCAACCAGGTAGTTTTTGTCTCCGCCACCCCTGCGGCGTACGAACATGAGGTCAGTAGTCAAGTGGTGCAGCAGGTCATCCGGCCCACCGGACTGATTGACCCGACGATCGAAGTAAAACCGACACAGGGCCAAATCGACGATCTCCTCCACGAGATCCGCGAGCGTGTCGATCGAGGAGAGCGGGCCCTGGTCACCACGCTGACGAAACGGATGGCGGAGCAACTCGCCGACTATCTCAAGGAAATGGGGGTCAAAACTCACTACATCCATGCGGATGTGGAGACACTCGAGCGAACCGAAATTCTGCGTGACCTTAGGCTCGGCGTTTACGACGTCATCGTCGGGATCAACCTGCTTCGAGAAGGTCTCGACCTTCCTGAGGTGAGTCTGGTAGCTGTCTTGGATGCGGACAAGGAAGGCTATCTGCGCTCAGGGACGTCGTTGATCCAGACGATCGGTCGGGCGGCCCGGCACCTCAACGGCCACGTCATCATGTATGCGGATCAAGTGACGGATTCGATGCTCCAAGCGACCGAAGAGACGTATCGACGCCGGGAACTGCAAGCCGCCTTCAACGAAGAGCATGGAATCATTCCGCAGGGGATCCAGAAAGCCGTCAGCGACATCACCGAACGGGTGCGTCAGGTGGCGGAGACTCGCGCTCCGTATCAACTGAACACCGGTGATCTTCCGAAGGACGACCTTGCACGGATCGTTCGTGACCTCGAAAAACAGATGAAACAGGCGTCAAAGAACCTGGAATTCGAGAAGGCGGCGGCGTTCCGCGACCAGATGGTCGAACTGCGACGAGTGATGGAGTAAACCGGTGGCCCGCCTCGTATCCTTTGGACTTCTCGCCGCCTTCGCAATCGTATTCGCCGGGTGCGTGCAAGCCGGAGCTCGTGAGGGCGATCCCGACCTCCCGGAAGGCTTCGGTTCAGTACTACCGGCCGCGCCACTTGGTGGGTACATCTATATGAGCCTGGGTGGCGAGCCGATGTCCATCGCGGAAGGCATCGTGGCCCCCGATGGAACTCTTCTCCGGATTAAGGGGGACGTCGAGACTATGTCGATCTGGCTCGGGCCTTTTGACGTCGATGGCTTTTCCGCGATCGCGGCACGAGTTCGATTTCCGAATCAAACTGGTGCGACCATCGCGCTCGACAAGTTGAACCAGACGGAAACTTCCTCATCGCTCTGGACACGCCAGCGAGGAGTTGCCCTCGATCTGGTCCTTGGAGACGGAGTTTCAGCCGTCGATATCATCATCGCCCTCACGAACGATCTGTACGTCAATGGCGATCGAAGCGCTAGAGTTGCAACGAATACCCTGCAGTCGTTCCCCCGACAACCAAATCAGCGGGTACTGGGGGCCGGCTGGGTCCAGTTCACTCCACGGTTGATGCCGGTGGCCCTGCGAGCGCTAGCGAAGCAAGGATGGCCAGACCTGCAACCGGTCACCGGGTTGCTTTCCCAATCAGGCGTGAAACACGTTGTCTTTGCTGTGTATGGGGATTCGGTACCTGACGTGATTCGCCCATCCGAAGTGGCGGGTGCGCTGGCGGGTCAGGGGACTGACGTACTGTTCGCGACGGACACCACGTTGCCGGCCCCGTTGCTTTCGTTGACATTTAATGTTGGGGCGCAACGTTTAGGACTGACGCCCGTTCGCCTTTCGAGCGGACGCGGATTCGTATACCGGGCTGATGGACTTTCCACGGTGGCGCGAACGCAGGGCGGGACGATCTTCGCGTCGCTCTCGACGTCTGAGGCGTCAGCGAAGGACCTGCTAGGGCGCGTCGGATCCCGGCCCCCGCCGAGATCCGAGAGCAGATGACTGAGATCTCGGGAGAGCGGACGCGTGACGCGCTGGATGAATTCCTTCCCAGCGTGGAACGGTTATCGCGTCTCGCGCTGGATCCCGCATCGCGGATCGACGCGTTGATGGAACCGTTCGACCGATTGCTCCGAAGCGGTTTCTTGCCCGAAGAGTTCACTTCCGCTCAGCCCGGCAGGTTTCTTCAATACCTCGTCTTTCGGCCGGACGACCGTGCGTATTCGTTGATGGCAATGGCGGTCGCACCGGGAGTCCGGACTCCCATTCATGACCATCTGGCCTGGGGGCTCGTCGGTGTCTATCAGGGCGAACAGCGCGAGACCGTGTACGAACGAACGGACGATGGCAGTGTCGACGCAAATGCGAACCTGCGTCTGGTCGAGGAAAAACGACTGGGTGTTGCGAACATCACGACCCTCTTACCCCCGACCGGGGATATCCATCAGATACGAACCGTGTCTGACATTTCTTCAGCCTCGTTGCACCTGCTCGGCAACGACATCGGATGCCAAGCGCGCCACGCATACGGCATCGAAACGAACTGCGTCGCTGATCTCCGTTCCGGTTATGTAAACGCGGATTGCGATCCGCAGCCAGTTGGCTAACGGCCGTGGGCCAATTTTCCAGGTGCCCGATAAACTTATTCCCACTGACGAAGGGCTCGAAGACAGCCCGGCGGAGGAGCTTATTCGATGCAGATGAACGATCAGGCGAAAGCACGTCTTGGCGGGATGATGAAGACGTGGGACCGTCGAAAAAAGATCACGTCGAACCTCAACCGGATCAACAGTCGGATTGCGGTCTACAGCGGGAAGGGAGGGGTTGGAAAAACGACAATTGCCGTGAACCTGGCGGTTGCGCTCGCCCAGTTGGGGAACAAAGTCGGCCTCCTAGATGCTGATATCGACTGTCCGAATGCCGATAAGTTGATGGGCGTGCTGCAGCGGCCTCGGTACGTCGACGGAGTGCTGCATCCGGCTGAAAGGGCCGGCGTGAAAACCATTTCGATGGCGTCGGTTCAGGAGAACGAGGAAGAGGCAATTATCTGGCGTGGCCCGATGATTACCAATGCCATCAATCAGTTTCTGGAAATGACCGAGTGGGGAGACCTCGATTTCCTGGTGGTCGATCTGCCTCCCGGAACCTCGGACTCCCCGCTGACAATCATGCAGACGTTGCAGCTGAATGGATTTGTGGTCGTGACCACCCCGCAAGACCTTGCGGTGCTTGATGCCAAACGATCCATCAACATGATCAAGAAGATGAACATCGAGATTCTCGGCGTCGTCGAGAACATGGCCGGTGACATATTTGGTAAGGGTGGGGGAGAGCGCCTCGCCAAAGACCTGGATGTGGCATTCCTGGGGCGGATCGAACTCTCCAAAGAATTCGCTTCCTTCGGCGCGGACCTGGCGGTGCTGAAACATGACAAAGCAAGGAAGCGGTACCAGGCGATCGCTGAAGGCGTCATCAGCCGCCTGGCGGAGGTGACGCCCGCCCACGAGATATCGACGGTTCCGAGCTAAGGTGTAGGCGCCTCGTCTGACGAGTCATCGAGAGCCGCAGCTTTCGTGGCGCGGCGACCCCGACCCTTGGTCTCCACCGGAGCGTTCGGAATCTCGGCGGATGCGAGTCCCTCTTCGACGAGCAGGTCTCGTAACCGGGCTGCGCGCGGGTAGCCGATCCCCAGCCTCCGTTGAAGTAACGAGGTCGAGATTTTCCCGTTGTGCAGTTCTGCGAGTTCTCGAGCTGCCTCCTCCACATCACCCGTTGAACTGATCGCCTTCATCGAAGTCGGATCGCCAATCACTGAAGCTCCGTTGGTACCGGTCCCACGGCCTTTAGGCAATAACTCCTCTGGCACGAGCAGCTCGGGCAATTCGGGAGGCTCATACCCGTTGGCCTGATCGCGCCAGAACCCGGCTACTTCGGTCGCTTCTTCTTCGGAAAGGAAGGCGCTCTGGATCCGAGCAGGTCGCGCTGCATCCTGCGGGAGATAGAGCATGTCGCCCCTCCCGAGGAGTTTTTCGGCACCGGCGGTATCAAGGATCGTCCTGGAGTCGACGAGTGCCGTGACCATGAAGCTGACGCGGGTTGGGAAGTTCGCCTTGATGAGTCCGGTGATCACGTCCACCGAGGGCCTTTGAGTCGCGACCACCAGGTGTATGCCGGTCGCGCGCCCCATCTGTGCGAGACGGACCAGAGCCTGCTCGAATGACTTCCCACTCGTCATCATCAGGTCGGCAAGCTCATCTATGACGAGAACGAGATACGGGAGCCGCTCCCGCTCGCTGTTTTTTTCGTTGTATGAAGCGATGTCGCGGACACCTTCGTCAGAGAGGAGGCGGAGCCGTTCATCCATCTGCATCGTGAGCCAGCGAAGTGCGTTCAGCGACTTGTCGTTTTCTACGATCACAGGCGTGATCAGGTGAGGAATCCCGTTGTAGACCGAAAGTTCCACACGCTTGGGATCGATCAGGATCATCCGAACATCGTTTGGTGTCGAGTGCCAGAGCAGGCTGGTGATGACGGCATTGACGAAAACGCTCTTTCCACTTCCCGTTGCCCCAGCGATCAAGAGATGAGGCATCCTGGCCAGATCCGCGACGACGGGCTCTCCCCCGCTCCCCTTTCCGAGCGGGATACCCAATTTCGTGCGACCTCTGAGCCGTCGGAAAGCATCGCTCTCCAGGAGTGTTCGGATGTGAACCGCCTGTGGGTCGGCGTTCGGGACCTCGATCCCGACGAGGTTCGTCCCCAGGATCGGTGAGTCGATCCTGATGCTCGGGGCTTTCAGATGAAGGGCCAGGTCTCGGTCAAGAGCGGCGATCCTGTCCACTTTGACGCGGGTCTTGCTGACCTCTTCCTTGCGGGTCGTTTGATTGCCGTCGGCATCCTTTTCTTTCGTCTCTTTGAATCGCCGGATCCATCCAGGACGCAGGCCGAACAATGTCACGGTCGGTCCGGGCCGGACCTCGGTGACGGTAGCTTCGATGTTGTATTCGCCGAGGGTTGATTCGATCGCGACCGCGGTTTCCAACTGGGCTTCGTGGTCGATCTCGTGATCCGGCTCGGGCGTGAACATCTCAAAAGGTGGTTGGGTCCAGCGGACATCCGGCAGCATGGCGAAGGGATCGTCCAGCGTTGGCCGCTCTTCGCCGGGGTCGGCCGCACTCGGAACACCAGCAGCAATCGGTTCTAGCGCCAACGACTCTTCGGTCTGGACGTCGTCGGAGTCAGAGTCACCCTCTTCTGTTATTGCAGGTGAGAGTTCGTCTTCCAAGTCGGCCGACGGTGGGAGGACGATTCTTGGACCGCTCGAGACCTCTTCGTCTAGTGCGCCGTCCTCGTCGAATGTGTGGATGTCATCGTTTTCGGATTCCCATTCGGCTTCTTTTGGGAGTGATCCGTCGACGATCACGGCATGCGATCGCTTGCCTTCTTGTCCAGCCCGTCGGCGCTCCCTTGCTTCAAGCGCTCGTTGAGACGCCGTGTCATAGAGCTTCTCGGCGCCGGTCGCGGTACCGGCGAAGGCAGCCGCGACGAGCCGCGGGAAGACAATGGCGAATGAGATTCCAATCACGGCAAGCAAGCGGAGCCAGCCACCCAGACCATAGCCACCGGAGACGAACTCCCCAAAATCGCTGTGGAGCGGTGTATAACCGATGGTCATTCCGCCAGCCGCGTTCGGGACGGATGCGAGCGCTGCGAGGAGCAGCAAGGAGCTGAGCCACCGCTGCCAGTGGTGCAGCGCTCCCATCGGCGACGCTCTGGTAACGATGTAAACGACTGCAGCCCAAGTGGGAACGAAGAAGAGCGCAACGCCGCCGAATCGCCAGACAGGGTCAAGTAATCGACTCAGGGCGGGAGGATGCCAGAACACGAGAGCGGCTGAGAGGACGATCGTGGCTGCTGACACGTAGAGCCCGCGGCGGCGCCAGGCGCCCCAATCACCCCAGGCGAACGCCGTCGCTCGTGAGCGACCGCCTCGAACCGTTGTTTTCGTGCGTGCCATAACGGAGTCCTATGACTCTATCTTAGACCGGTTTCAATGTTTTTGCAGGTCAACGGAAAACGAGACGGTCGCTTGGAGCTTCCGTGCAGCTACCTGGACTCGTCGAGGGCGCGTTCAAGCAGCGTTCGAAGACCGGGACCGATATCGGGCCGCCGCAGTCCGAATTCGATCGACGCGCGCATGTGACCGAGCGGGTTTCCGACGTCGTATCGGTTCCCTTCGAACTCGAGAGCGAAGGCCGACGTCCCCTCTTGCCGGAGGAGTTCCATCGCATCGGTGATCTGAATCTCGCCTTTGGCTCCAGGAGGCGTCCGGCGAATCACTTCGAATATCGATCCCGGGAAGATATAACGCCCGACGATCCCAAGGTCCGATGGAGCGTCTTCGGGCTGGGGTTTCTCTACCAACCCATGCACTTCATGAAGGCGTCCGGTCGACAGCACATCGATCGACAATGGGGCGCAGTCGACGATTCCGTACGCGATTGTTGATTCCTTCGGAACGCGCTCGACCGCCATGTGGATCCCTGGCTTGACTTCGTACGCTTCGAGAAGCTGTTGGGCCACCGAAATGGAATTCACGACGAGGTCGTCCGGAAGGAAAGTGACGAACGGCTCATCTCCGATGGTGTCGGCCGCCATCGATATCGCGTGCCCTAGGCCGAGAGGTTCCGGCTGTATGGCGATCGAGACCGATGCTTGACTCAGCGTGCGGGAGACCTCTCGGACCGCGATCGTTTCAGGGGCGCCGACCAACGCCTGACGGAGGTCGGCGCCGCCAAGCGTTGCATAGTGCTCGAGCGCTTCTTTCCCAGGGGCACTGACGAGAACGATTTCAGTGAGACCGGCCGCGACTGCTTCCTCAAGGGCGAAGTGAAGCATTGGTGTGTCGAGGACCGGGAGGAGTTCCTTCGGTGCGGCGAGGGTCGCCGGAAGGAAGCGCGTTCCCCGGCCTCCTGCAACGATGACTGCCTTCGTGATCATCAACTTGAATGGCTCCCGGATGGTTGGGGTGAGTCTATCAACCGGTTCGGAGCGAACCCCAAGTTCCGACCCGTGTAAACTCGCGTTAAGTCGAAGCCGCGTTTAAGTGGGGTGGCGGTGGCGGGAATGTACGTTCGCAAGCTGTCTTCGCTGAGCATGATCGCGGTGGTTGGTGTGGTTGCGTGCTCTCCGGCCGCAACCGTCGTCGACCAAGGGCTTCCGACCGGCGCGGCAGGTGTTTCGGCGTCGGCACCGACATCGACGCCGACCAGGCTCTCGTCACCCCAGGGCATCGCTGAAGACGCGACGCCGACCCCCGTGTTATCACTGGATCCACCGACGCCGACACCAACGGCCATCCCGACGGCCGTTCGGATCGCGATGACCTCGCTTTCCCTGCCCGGAGGGCCACGAGTCTACATTGAAGGAGAGATTCAGATCGACGGCCTCGCCGAAGGTTGGGAGACGACGGGACGGACTCTCACCTTATCGCTGCGTACGCCTCAATTGAGACCCGACGGGAGAAGCCAAAGTCGTGGGTTTATCAACTTTGGGAAATGGCTGCTCGATGGGAATCCCCAATTGGACAACTACATTGATATCCCCACGATCGATGGACCGTTAAGGCTGCACTTAAATAGGGATGGCACGCTTCAATTTGAAGAGGATGGCGGGGCGTACACCTCACCCTTCCTGATGCCGGGCGGGTCCGCCCTCACGTATGAGATCGAGTTGGACCGGGAAATTCTCCCTGCCCCTGCCCCCTATAGATTCCGCATGCTATCGAGCGCTCCGATCATGATCGACGCGGAGTTGCAACTGTCTTTGAAGTAAGGCTAGGCAAAGCGAGAGGGGTGCCCTTTTGGCACCCCTCTCTAGAAACAGATCCTCCGAGCGCCAAGTAGCACCCGGCCGCTCGGTTAGCCTTGGCTCACCTCGCAGA
>JASLZO010000289.1:980-2152 GCA_030754805.1 Dehalococcoidia bacterium | reverse complement strand
CGTCCGAGAACTTGTAAGTCATTGAATAGAAAAGGAATTGGCGCAATCGTGACTTCCGTTTTGGCTTCGATTGGTGTATGTTAGGTGGTGCTAACTGCGCCAATTCCGAGAAGTTCAACTCTCGCTCACGCCCACTTGGGGGCCCCATCAGCATACCCGAGAACTGCAGATGATCGCCAGGATCTTGGATGCGCATCCGGAAATCGGTGGGCTCGTCCACGAGGATTTGGTCGGGCCGCGACGAGCCGACACGGGTCGTCGCGGCCTCAGTGGAGATCAGGTTCTCCGCATCGCCCTGATCAAGCAGATCCACGGGCTGAGTTATCGGGAGCTGGAATTTCACCTTCAGGACTCTGCTGCGTTCCGGGCCTTTGTCGGCCTGGGCCTCGATGAATGGCCGCGCTTCCAGACCCTGCAAGACAACGTGAAACTGATCCGGCCGGAGACCTGGGAAGCGATCCATCGCACTCTGATTGGCTTCGCCCGAGAACAAGGCATCGAACGAGGCAAGACGATCAGGGCTGACACCACGGTGGTAGAGGCCAATATTCACGAGCCCGCCGACTCCAGTCTTCTTTGGGACGGCGTGCGAGTCATGACCCGGCTGCTTCGACGGATGGCGAAGCGGCAGCCGTTGCTCCGCAAGTCATTCCCCGACCGACGTCGAAGTGTCAAGCGACGCGCCTACGCGCTCAAGTTCCACCGCCGAAGCATGGATGTCCGTGCGACCTATCGCGATCTGATCCGAGCGACCGAAGAGGTGTGCACGGCTGCGAAGACGGTAATCGAGGACGTGGCGGACGTCGCTGAACTCGCATCGCTTCGTGAACAGCTCATTGAGGTGCTCCCACTCATCGAGCGGGTGATCGACCAGAGCCGCCGTCGTGTGCTGGAAGGCGAGAAGGTGCCCGCGGCCGAGAAGATCGTCTCGATCTTCGAGCCGCACTCCGACATCCTGGTCAAGGATAACCGTGCGACCTACTTCGGTCATAAGATCTGTCTGACGGGAGGCAAATCATCGCTGGTCCTCGATTGTGTCGTGGAAGAGGGCAACCCGGCCGACTCCACCCTGGTCGAGCGGACGCTGACACGACCCATCGACTTGTTCGGCCAGGCGCCTCGACAGCTCGCCATGGACGGGGGCTTCGCCTCGAAGGAAAACGTCGCCACGG
>JASLZO010000289.1:361-974 GCA_030754805.1 Dehalococcoidia bacterium | reverse complement strand
GACACATCGACTTGTTCGGCCAGGCGCCTCGACAGCTCGCCATGGACGGGGGCTTCGCCTCGAAGGAAAACGTCGCCACGGCCAAGGCACTCGGGGTCGAAGATATGGCCTTCCATAAGAAGCGCGGGATCGAAATCGACGAGATGGTCCGGAGTGCTTGGGTCTTCCGTCGGCTCCGCGACTTCCGCTCCGGCATTGAGGGCGTGATCTCGACTCTCAAGCGGGCGTTCCAGTTGAGTCGGTGTACGTGGCGCGGACTTGATTCCTTCAAGAGCTATGTCTGGGCCAGCGTGACGAGCTTCAATCTGATCGTGTTAGCCCGGCACCTTCTCGTCCGCGAGTTCGCCTAACTCGCTCCGACTCGAGTACTCGAAGGCCGACGTGCGTCCGCATGCCGGGTTCGGGTGATTCTCCGCCCTGAGCCTCTGCACACGAGCTCAAAATCGCTATCCTGCCGGACGAAACAGCACGTCCATCAGCCCGCGTTTCGCTCGGAACGGGGCTTCTCGGACGGGAAGTAGGCTAGTGTCCGGTTCAATAAATTATATGAGCCGAAGATTGTCTGAGGTGTCCCTGCTATTGGAGGGGGGTATCATGAAGCGCGGGCGAGCGA
>JASLZO010000289.1:0-351 GCA_030754805.1 Dehalococcoidia bacterium | reverse complement strand
TTCACCGAGCGAGCGCAACCGTCTGGAGGCGTGGAAGCGGCGACCCAAGACCGCCCAAGCTGGCGACTCGAGCTCGATTTGTTGTGGAGAGCACACTGCGAGATGCCACGCACTGGAGCGTGCGCGACCGCAGTTGGAGGATGCTCTCCCGTGGGAGAAAATATGACATGAGATCTGGCGAGGACCCGCAGGTATAGGCATCCTACCCGCCGCCGGCCGCATGAGAAGCCGGCGACATCGCGACAGGAAGGACTCAGTGCCCCAGCCCGAAGATCGCATCCAGTGGCTCATCAAGAAGCTCACTCCGAAGAAATACAAAAGGCGCCTCATGGATGCCTGGAAGTTTGCGAC
>JASLZO010000288.1 GCA_030754805.1 Dehalococcoidia bacterium | reverse complement strand
ATCATGCTGAGCGCTCCGGCGCCCGGAGATTCCTTTTCAACCAACCGGTTGTAGCTATAGACCACGTCGGTCGCGTTCATGGCACTACCGTCGTGGAACTTGACGCCACGTCGGAGGTAGAAGGTCCACTCGTCAAGCGCGTCGTTGAACGACCAGGACTCTGCCAGGAGCGGTTGGAAGGTCAGGTCAGGATTGTGTTCGACCAGCTGTTCGTAGACCTGGTCAATCACGTTGAGATCCGATGAATTAGCTGCAAACGCCGGATCGAAGGTACTGTGCTCCGCGGCCATCCCTAATACCATCGACCCGCCGTAGTTCCCGATCTCCGTGCGATACGTGTGAGCCGGCACCGGGCCCTCGGGCTCAGGAACTGGTGTATTCGCCGGGCGAACCCCGATCACCGGAGCCGTAGTCGCCGGAGGGGCCGGGGCTTCGGTCGGAACAGCGGCCGGCACAGCGGTGGGAGCCTCGACCGCCCCCTTCGAAACGCCGGGCGTGACCACAGGTGCCGGTATTGCGGTTGCCGTCGGCTCAGGATCGCTTCCACAAGCTGCCCCGACAACCGCGAAAACTGCCAAGACGGCCAATAATCCGAGACGCTTCGGTAAATCCTTGGCAAACAACACGTGTGTACCCCCTGTACATTTCGAGAACGCTCGTAAGTATCAACGAAAATATCATAAGAAAGCCGAACATGCGTTTCACCCTGTGGACGTCAGCAACGTCTCGCCAACACGCTAAGAAAAGGATCGAGCCGGTACGGCTGCCCCTTGGGGGCGTTGGATGCCCGTCTATCGCCCGCTCTCGAGATTGGATCGGTTGATGGGAATCGATACGATCTGAGCGAATGTCGGGAAAAGCGCCCGACGGAGCGTCAACTGGTGTTAGGGAGGAAACCCAGGAGGCTTGAGTCCACGCAGGAGGATGCTGGCAGGCGCGGAGGGATTCGAACCCCCGACCGGCGGTTTTGGAGACCGCTGCTCTTCCGGGCTGAGCTACGCGCCTGCGCTTTGCGGTCAGCCCCTGACTGGTAATGTACCGTTCCGGTCGCCGTGTGGCCAACGAGCGGGTCAGGTGAAGAGTTTTTCGATGTCCTCGGCGATGTCGGTGGGCGGGGTTCCGTAGCGGAAGAGCACCGCCAAGCGGCCCTGCGGGTCGATGAGGAAACTGTAATCGGTGTGAGAGACGAGGTAGTCCTCTGCGTGGTCGGTCTCCCCAACCTCGGTGAGGGCGCCGGCGAACACCCCGTAGGCAGCTTTCGTGGCGTCCAACTCCTCCTCGGTGTCGATTCGCAGACCCCTGAACGTGGCGTCAAAGTGACCTAGGTAGTCGCGGAGGACCTCGGGCGTGTCACGGTCGGGATCGACGGCGATGATGGCGAATCGCACTTCGTCTGCCCTTTCCCCAAGCAACTCTTTCACCCGCACGTAGTCGGCGAGTGTGATGGGGCAGACGTCCGGGCAGTTCGTGTACCCGAAGAAGAACAATAAGGCCCTGCCGTCTCGGTCGAACCGGTTGCCGTCCTGATCGCGTGCTCGAAGCTCTGGGGCTGCTTCCAACGGCGCGAGGAGCAGGCCGTGGTAGCCATCCCTGTCATCAGAGCTGCGGGAGGTCGCGCCAGACCCGCTGTCCGATGCGGGGGAACAGGCGAGCACCGCGGCGATTGCGGATAGCAGCACGAGATTGAGGGCGGTTCGGCGCATGACGTTCGGGCGAGGCTCGGCCTCACAGAATCATATCGGCGGATCGGTAATAGAGGCACCGGTGCCCGCCGCGACGGGCCAAGTATTCTATAGCCAGATAGGGTCCGGGATATGCTGGACGTGTTGTCGCAGGCAGGAGAACAGGACGGCCAGGGGGGCGGGAGTGGCACTCGCGATAACCCTGGGGCTACGCGCAGTCACCCTGATCGCGGTGCTCTTCGCGGTCCTGACGCTGGTCGTCGTCACGCTGGGCGCGACCGGATTCTCCGACAAGATGCTCACGGCGATCGTCCAGGAGGAGATGCGCGGCACGCGCCAGTCACTGGCGCAGACGATCCGTGACCCGGCGGCACTCGAAGAGGTCCTAGTGGAGCGGAAAGCAGACCTCGAGCAGTTCTACGGTCTCGACCGGCCCTGGTACACGCGGCTGCCGTCGATTGTTCAACGAG
>JASLZO010000287.1 GCA_030754805.1 Dehalococcoidia bacterium | reverse complement strand
AGTCGATGTACTCGGCGACGCTCATGCCTTCCGGAACGCCGTAAGGCCACACGAGGTCTCGTCGTCGGCCGCCTCCGCCACCCTGGTCGTATCCAGACGAGAACGCCCGCCCGGCCCCTGTCAGGACGATCGCACGGACCTCAGGATCGTTATCCGCTTCGTCGAACGCCAAGTGCAGCTCGTTCTCGAGGGTGCGGCTGATCGCGTTCAGAGCCTCGGGTCGGTTCAGGGTGATGAGCACGCCGCCCCGTTGCTTCTCATAAAGGATCTCGTTGTAATCCGGCATGACACCCCTCCCCTCATTCACCGTGGTGCGTCCTCAGTCTAGACCAGCGCCGCTCGGACCTTATCCGGCCTTCATCAAGTCCAGGAAGTCGACCAGCATGCGCGCGGTGGCGCCCCAGATGCGATTCCCGTCGTGATGAAACTCATATGCGGGTGACGGTGTGCCTCCCCCGTATGAGACCAGTTCCGGCCCCTTTTTATACCGGGCCCACAGCTCGAAGATGGGGACCTCCAGGAGTTCCGCAACCTCAATGGCGCTCGGTTCGTAGTTTCGGTCGGCGACGATGCTGCCCACGAATGGCGTCACCAGGAACCCGGAACGCGTTTCGTGGTCACTCATTTGGCCAAGGATGCGGACGTCGTCCGGTGGGATCCCCACCTCTTCGTGAGTCTCCCTGAGCGCGGTCATCTCCAGCGACGCATCCTCGGGGTCGCGAGCGCCACCCACGAACGAAACTTCTCCCTTGTGATGCTCGACCCTGCTGGTGCGGACGGTAAACAGGACCCGTGGATTGGGCCCGGACCCGAGTAGGGCGATGAGGACCGCAGCTGGAATGAGCTTTGGGTTCGAGAGCGGGGCCGGAGGGTTCGCGGCCAGGACCTGCTTGATGCTGGAGGCGGCGAAATCCGGGCGATCCATCGTTGTCATCGTAAGCCACCGATCGAGAAGGCCGAATGATGTCGGCGCGGAGTATAGTCTAGGCGTCGTCGCTGGAGCCGACCGGAGTGCTGGCCACCGGTATTAGAATGGCTTTAGACGGGCCTTAAGAGCCTCATCGTTGGGGGAGGGGCTATGGCTGACAAGTTCGAGCAAGAGATCGAGGAGATCATCCGCAAATCCGGCGGAGATCTTCCGCCGTCGCCACGTGCTGCGAGGCGGTCGGTTCGCAAGGCCAAAGAAACCAAAGGTCGCTGGCGGCCACCGCTTAATGCAGGCCATTTGATGCTGGGCTCCATCGGGCTGCTGCTGGTGGGGGTGCTGCTCTGGGGGACGTCCAGCGGGCTCGGCGGCATGATCATGCTGGGTTCCGTGATCCTGTTCCTCTTCTCGTACCTGCTGTTCTTCGGCAAGCGCGCCACCGGCGGCCGCTATGAGAAACGATGGCGAGGGCAACCTATCATCGATCGCCCGCCACCTCCGGTCAGCGACCGGCTGCGCGATTGGTGGAGACGTACTCGGCACCGAAACTGAATCGATCGATCGAACGAACGAACAACGGCCCTTCCATCGGAAGGGCCGTTTAATCTTGCGAATCCTACCAATCAGGCAGCGGCCTCTCCGTCTCTGGATCCCGCCTGAGTCAGAAGCTCTTCGAACGCCTCCATGTCGAACGAGAATGAAGGGCTCAGCGCCTTTCGGCTGTCGAACTTGAATAGCCAAGAGGGCCGAGTCTCACAATGCTCGCCATTCGTCAGGGTTCCTCGTCCGATCATGCTGGCGAATACGGCAGGGCCCTCCGCTAGGAGCGTCTCGGTTTCGCCGGACTTGTTCGGGTTCAGCTGAGGCGCGACGATGCTGTGAAAGTTCTCGAAGAAATCAACAACCTCCGCCGCTTCCTTGAATCTCCCACCGAAACGTTTCCACGGGACCTCGAGATCCATGCCGGCATGCATGTACGGCAGCATGCGCTCCACGTCTCGGCCCCGGAGGCATCTGAAGCATTCCAGTACGATCTCTTTATTCCACTGACTCTCCGTCTGAAGTCACAGTCCCAGTAGGTGCGGTGATGCGCGAGCGCCAAGAAGATAATCAGTCAGGAGTGCTAAGTAGCGACCAGGGCGGGTGCCCTCGACTTGATCTGGTCCTGCAGCGCGTCGAGCAGGTGGAGCAGATCTGTCCGCCAGTCATTGTTTCTGCCCTCAGCTCTCACGCGA
>JASLZO010000286.1 GCA_030754805.1 Dehalococcoidia bacterium | reverse complement strand
AAGAAGTGGGCGGACTGGAACGTCCCCGAGGGTCCACCCTGGGCGAGCCCGGGCCCCATTCCCGAGAGGACTCCACAGAGGATGTCGACGATCATCGCGAGGCCGTAGCCCTTGTAGTTGGAGTGCTCGAGGTCGCTGCCGAGGGGCAGGAGGCGCCTGCCATTGGGCGGGCGAGCGGCGCTCCGCTCCGGCTTGAGGTTGTCCGTGAGCGCCCATCCTGCCGGTGGTTGCTTGTCCTCTCTGAGATAGGTCTCGAACTTCCCGGCGGAAACGACCGACGTTGCGGCGTCGAAAATGAATGGAGGGCCGTCCCCGACTGGGACGGCGATGGCGATCGGGTTGGACCCGAGGCGAGGGTCGCGGCCACCGGCGGGGAGCACGATGGGGTTCGTGTTCGTCATGCTGAGGCCGATCATGTCGTGTTCGAGCGCCTGGGTGGCGTAAACGCCAGCGGCACCGAAGTGCCTGCTGTTGCCCACGGTGACGAAGCCGGTACCCACGTCTCGTGCCTTCTGGATGGCGAGATCCATCGCGCGGACGCCGACCGCGATACCCAGGCCGTGGTCCGCGTCGATACGGGCGGTTGCGGGGGCTTCCTGGGTGATGGTCCAACTTGGTGCGCCGTTCGTGCGGCCTGACTCCAGCCCCTGGAGATAGAAGCGGTCGAGACGCGAGATGCCGTGGGAGTCGATGCCCCGGAGGTCGGCTTCGATGAGCGTGTTGGCCGCGTTTCGGGCGTCAGCTTCGGGCACACCGACGCGAGCGAAGGCGGTTTCCGCGAAAGCGCGCAGAACGGAATCTGGGACGCGGACGGTCAAACGTGCCGCGGTGGTCATCGAGTCACGACCGGTTTGCTATGCGCCGTCATGAGGGCGCTCGACATCACGCCGGAGAAGCCTCCCGGACGCGGGTCGCCATGCCTTGGTCGACCTCGACAGGCCATGTCCTCTTGAGCGGATCGGAAACGTTGATGCTGAAGCGGCCGATCTTCTCGATCTCGATCGTGCCGGTTTCGCCGTCCTGTAGCGGGCCGATCCCCTGGTGGTTTGTGCCCAGAGCGATGACATCGCCGGGTAGGAGAGTCATCACGGTTGATGCCCACGCGATCAACTCAGGCAGGGTGTGTTCGAGGTCACTAGTGCGGTAGTCGTGCCGAGGCTGATCGCCGACCCAGTACCTGATGGACAGATCGTGCGGGTCGCCGACCTCGTCGGCGGTCGCTATGCAAGGACCCATGGGGGCGCAGGTGTCGAACGACTTCGTGATCATAGTCATACCCGGATTACGACCGACGCCTCCGCGGGGGGAAACATCCATGAACGCGGTGTAGCCGAAGATGTGGTCCATCGCGTTGGCCTCACTGACTTCCTTGGCGGTCTTGCCGATGACGACGCCAAGTTCCGCCTCGTGGTGGCAGATATTGAATTCAGTCTTGGGAAGGACGACGGTGTCACCGGGGCCAATCACCGCCTCGGGCGACTTGAGGAACATGTCGATTGGGAACACGGGTCGGTCCTGGCCCTCCCGGTAGTTCCCGAAGCAGCAGATGAGCTTTCGCGGACGCGGGACCGGGGCGCGCAATCGGACCGAACCTACTGGCGTCCGACTTCCCGAACCTTCGAGTGCCTGGAGTTGGCCGCGAATCGCATCGAAGTTCTCGAACAGGCCGAACATGACGTCCGACGGGTGAAGACCACGGTACCGATCAGAAACCGACGAGATGTCGACGACCTGATCTCCGACGAGCAGGCCCGGCTTGAAGTCGTCGTACATGACGAGTTTCATCGAGAATCCTCCTGTCCACCCGGCGCCGTTCCGTGGCGCGCCCTACTACCCCTGATTCACCTCCGGCGTGGGCCCTTGGTCGGCCCCTTTATCCGGCGTGACCATTCTGCCACGCGCCCGAATCGGCGGTCAACGAATGGTCCTCAGCCGGTGAGTTCGAGCGTGGCGTGGACGAGGATCGGTGAGAGACCAACGTTGCTCACGCGGAACTGGTACGTGAGAAGGCCGTCCGGTAGCAGATCGAACGGGAGGATGGTGGAGTATATGCGGGAGGGACCATCGGGCGGAAAGGTGTCAGTGATCCGGTAGGCGTCCTCAGCGTACGGCTCTAGGCGGAGCATACCCTCCGGGTGGATATACAGGCGAACATGTTCG
>JASLZO010000285.1 GCA_030754805.1 Dehalococcoidia bacterium | reverse complement strand
ATGCTGGGCCATGAAGCAGACTCGGTGGCGAGATCAATCATCGTTGACGCGGGCTTCGGTGAAGCGTTCACCCACAGGTTGGGGCACAGCATTGGCAGGGAGGTTCATGGAAACGGTGCGAACCTCGATGGCTTCGAGACCCACGATGTCCGTCGGCTCATCCGGGGCACCGGATTTAGCGTCGAGCCCGGGATCTACATTCCAGGGGAATTCGGCGTCAGATCGGAGATCAACGTCTATCTCGGTCCTGATGGCCCCGAGATCACGACTCCTAGACAGACGGAAGTCGTCGTGATCTCTATTTAGATTCGGCCCGTCCTCCGCTAGAGCAGCAGGGCTGTCGGCACCTCCAGCGCGTGGCGAACGGCGTTCATGAATTCCGCGCCCTGGGCGCCGTCGGTGGCCCGGTGATCAGCCGAAAGCGTCATCGACATCATCTGGCCGATCGCGATCTCTCCATCTTTCACAATCGGAGTCGCCTTCACGGAACCGACGGCGATGGCCCCCGCATTCGGCGGAGTGATGATGGCGACGAAACCCTTAACGTCATACATACCGAGGTTGGAGACGGTGAATCCGATGCCCGACATCTCTTCGGGTCTGAGGCGGTTCGAACGCGCACGCTCGATCAGGTCGCGTGTGGCCGATGCCAACTCGCGGATATTCATGCCGCCAGTGTCCGGCACCGCCGGGGCCAGGAGGCCGCCATCCATCGCCACCGCAATCGATACCGGTATTCCCGAATTCGGTTGGAGGCCTTGTGGGAGAACAGTCACATTGAAGTGGGGATGGTCCGCCAGGGTCCGTGCGACCGCTCTGATGATCAGATCGTTCACGGAGATCCGCTCACCATCCGGAAGTTCTTCGTTCAATTGGAGTCGCAGGGCCTGGGCGCGGGTCATATCCGCCTCGACTGTCACGTAGTAGTGCGGTGCCGTCAGCTTGCTGATGGACATCCGCCGGGCGATTGCCTGACGCATCGGAGAAAGACCATCGGGCACGACAACCCCTGGCTGCCCCAACTCGAATACCGGTGGCTGAGCAGTGGCGCCCGTGGTCGGGGCCGTCACCGGTGGCGCCTGATTCCGGTTCGATAGGTAGGCTTCGACGTCCGCACGGAGAACCCGCCCATTAGGGCCCTTTCCGAGCACATTCGCTCGGATCTCATCCAGGTCGACCTCTGCTTCCTGCGCGATCCGTTTGGCGACGGGAGTAACGGGAACCTGACGGCCATCGCTCGTTTGCGCGGGAGAGGGCGTCGCAACGGCCGCCCCGGCGTTTATCTCCCCGGTTCCGGCGGCTGGGACGGCGGGGGTGGCTGGCGCCGCGGCGGTTTCGGTCGGTCGGGCCGGCGCCGTTTCTCCGGCCGCTGTGATTACCGCGATCACGTCGCCAACCGGAACCGTTAATCCGGCTTCAACGTAGATGCGCCCGAGCGTTCCTTGCGTGAACGCTTCGAGTTCGACGGTCGCCTTGTCGGTTTCGATCTCGGCGATCGCTTCGCCGCGCTCGATCTTTTCACCCTCTGCTTTGAGCCAACTGATGACGGTCCCCTCGCGCATGTCAAAGCCCATTTGGGGCATGATCACGTCGGTAGCCATCAATTTTCTCCTAGCTGATTCGGCTCTATATGAGCTTTAATAGGCTCCGATACAACCTTCATATTTCGATCCCGTGATTTTTCCATGATCTGTACGTATCTGCCTAATACTTAGATATCTGTGTCGCAGCCGTTCGGGATATTTTCGCCAGATATATATCAACGATACGATGAAGGTGAACGTCGAATACGAACTTGGAACTATCCGTCGGTCCGCGAGTCATCAGAATAGAGCCTTCACTCGCGCGACGACCGCTCCGGCATCGGGGATGCTCGCTTGCTCGAGATGCCGCGAGTACGGCGTCGGCGCGTTCGCACCGCCGACGCGGAGGACCGGGCCGTCGAGATCATCGAATGCCTGCTCGTTGAGTAAGGCTGCGATCTCGCCGGAGAAACCCCCGAACTCCCACGTTTCTTCGACCACAACCGCACGATGCGTCTTCTTCACCGACGACACGACCGTCTCCGTGTCCAGCGGAGCGAGGGTCCGCAGGTCGACAACCTCGGCGCTCACACCTTCCATGGCCAGTCTTTCGGCTGCCTCCAACGCGACCGGAACCATG
>JASLZO010000284.1 GCA_030754805.1 Dehalococcoidia bacterium | reverse complement strand
TCACCACGTTGAAGATCACCAAGATCGCCTGAGTCGACGCTCCCCCGGGATCGTTTGACGCGAATACACCCCGTCGGGATTCTGCCGTCGCCAGTGTCATTCGCCATCTCCGAGACGACTATCCATGAAACTACGTGCCCAGGAGGCTTTGCGCCGTGCCACAGCCCGAAGATGAGTTGTTTCAAGTAAGACTCGACAAACTGGCCCGTTTGAGGGCCAAAGGAATCGACCCGTACCCCCGCACCTTTGACCGAACGCACCTGGCCCTCGACGCTGTGCGAGACTTCGAAGCCAACGAGGCGTCTGACGCGGATGATGCGCCCGGGGCTTCCGTGTCCGTGGCCGGGCGCATCGTGGCGAGGCGCGGCATGGGTAAAGCTAGCTTTCTCGATCTGTTGGACGGAAGCGGGAAGATACAGGCCATGCTTCGCGGCAACACGCTCGGTGAGGCGTATGAATTGCTGTCGGACATAGACATTGGCGACTGGATCGGAGTCAGCGGTCCGCTGTTTCGCACCCGTTCGGGCGAGGTTACCGTCGAGGTGCAGAGCATCACTGTGCTGAGCAAATCCCTGCGCCCGCTGCCGGAAAAATGGCACGGTCTCTCTGACGTCGAAACCAGGTTCCGGCAAAGATACCTGGACCTGATAGCCAATCCCGAGGCCAGGCAGGTCGCCATCCAACGCAGCCAGATCGTCAGTGCCATCAGGCGATTCATGGACGGCCGGGGGTTCCTCGAAGTGGAGACTCCGATGCTGGTTCAGGTCGCCGCGGGCGGCATGGCATACCCATTCGAGACGCACCACAACGCCCTGGACAGACAGCTCTTCCTGCGCATCGCCACGGAACTGCACCTGAAAAGGCTTATCGTGGGCGGTCTCGAAAAAGTCTACGAGATCGGGCGCATCTTCCGGAACGAAGGAATCGACATCAACCACAACCCGGAGTTCACGACACTCGAGAGTTACGAGTCGTTCGCCGACTACGGATCGGTGATGCAGATGGTCGAAGAGCTCGTATATCACCTGGCAACCGAGATCATCGGCGCCAAGTCCGTGCCTCGCGGAGACGACACTATCGACTTCACGCCGCCATGGCCTCGGCTCGACTTTTGCGGTCAGATCCTCGAACACAGCGGCATCGACATCATGCAGCACACGGACATCGAATCGCTCAAGACCGAGATGGAACTCGTGGGGGTCGAGGTTGGCCGCGAGACCAGTTGGGGCGCCATGGTGGACAAGCTGCTGTCCGCCAAAGTGGAGCCGCACTTGGTGCAGCCGTGCTTCCTGGTCGACTACCCGGTGGAGATGTCGCCGCTGGCGAAGAAGAAGCTCGACGACCCGAGGTTGGTCGAGCGCTTCGAAGCCTTCGCCGGGTCCATGGAGATCGCCAACGCGTTCACCGAGCTCAACGACCCGGTGGACCAGCGCGCTCGTTTCGAGGACCAGGAGCGCCTCCGATCCCAGCTTCCGGACGAGGAATGGGACCGGCTGGACGAAGACTTCCTGGTCGCTATCGAACACGGCATGCCCCCCACCGGCGGACTGGGCATCGGGATCGACCGATTGACTATGTTGCTGACAGGGCAGCGAACCATCCGCGAGGTGGTGTTGTTCCCGCAGCTTCGGGGCAGCTAGCGTCTTGCCCCCAAAGTTCGCGAGGTAACTCGGTGGCCCTTCGACGGGCTCAGAGCCTGCCCTGAGCCTGTCGAAAGGGCGAACGGAGTATTAAGTATTCCCCGTTCGCGGTGAGCAGCATCATGTCCGCACTGCGGGCAATGAATAAGAATGTAACGGTGGCGCTGCGCTTTGGCTGAAGCGTGAGCGCCATGCGGAAGTCGGTAGGGGAGGGTTTCAAACCCTCCCGCCTGGTTTCGAGGACATAAGCGGCCACCACGCGGGTACGACCTGCTCACCGTCACTGCCGAGGCGTTTCTCCATGCGACGAACCGGGAGGCTCTGAAACCCTCCTCTACAGCGTCGCCTCACACACAAGCCGTTACTTGGAAGCCTGTCGAACCACCTGCCGATCATGATAAAATCCCGTACGGAGGCGGCATCACGGCGCCATACCACCGAGTTGGCTCATAACGAGAAACCGGTTGATCGGTAAGGACGAATCCGCAATAAAACCGTCAATGGCCGCACATACACAACGAGCTACCAAA
>JASLZO010000283.1 GCA_030754805.1 Dehalococcoidia bacterium | reverse complement strand
CTTTACGAAAATGCCGGCCGACGGTCGGTCCAGTTCCCTCTGGCGGCGACGTGGTTCGCCCGAAACGACCTGCTCGTCGGGCACAGGTTGACTCTCCCTGAACGAACACCGGATGCATTTCGGTCCGCCGACCCATCGACTCCGTTCAAGCCTCTACCTTCTCCGTCCACGATTGGGTAAGAATGCGACGAATGGCCTCACCGCCCTGTACAGAAGTCCGGGCCCCGTCGCCCACCTGCACCACTCGTGCACACATCGACGGGGCACCGGTTGCATCGTGTGCACTGGTCGGTGGCCGGAACCAATGAACGGACCGAACGGATAGAGCGGATGAACGACGACACCAGGACCGCGATCGTCACAGGCGGATCGCGTGGCATCGGCGCAGCGATCGCGAAGAGACTCGAAGGCGACGGTTGCACCGTTCGACGACCGCTTCGCGAGGAACTCGACCTGTCGGACGTGTCGGCCGTCCGCGTCTGGGCCGAATCCGACGACACCGTGCCCGATGCACTCGTTCTGAATGCCGGCGAGAACATCCCCACTCCCCTCGAGGAGATGACGACCGAGCACTGGCAACGCACGCTCGACGTCAACCTCAATTCATGCTTCGAGTTGATCCGCGTCTACGGGCCACGCATGGCAGCACGGGGCCGGGGGAGAATCGTCGCCATCTCGAGTTTCCTGAGCTTTCGGGGGCGTGTCGGCCGAGGGCCGTATTCCGCGTCGAAGGCCGCTCTGGACGCCCTGATCCGCGTCGCCGCACTCGAGTACGGCCCATCCGGGGTCCTCGCCAACGCCGTCTGTCCGGGCTTCGTGATGACGGACCTCACTCTTCAGAACAACGACGAGGCGACGCTTGCGCACCTCGCCTCGACGACGGCACTCCGGCGACTCGGCACACCCGAGGAAGTTGCGGAACTCGTCGTGTTCCTCGCCGGCGACAGGAACACCTATGTCACGGGTCAGACCCTGGTGATCGACGGCGGTTACACCTGTCAATGACTACCGACCTGGCCCCACTCGACATCGCCTCCCTTCACCACGGCTACCGCGTCGCCTTCCACCGGGAACTCTCCGCTGCGATCCATCCGCTCCTCGACATCCCCGAATCGGTCTGCATCGTGGACCGCAGGGTGGCCGAGCTCCACAGGGAGGAACTCGCCCCGTTGTTAGGTACGCGGCCCACGCTGCACCTGGACGCGCTCGAGACAACCAAATCCCTCGACGGTGCCGAGCAGGTCGTCGACTGGATGCTCGAACAGGGCTGTACGCGATCGAGCACCGTCATTGCGATCGGCGGGGGGATCATCCAGGACGTCGTCACGTTCACCAGCCACATCTACTATCGGGGCGTCCGCTTCATCCTGCTGCCGACCACGCTTCTGAGCATGTGTGACAGTTGCATCGGGGCGAAGGCGAGCATCAACCACCGCTCGTTCAAGAACCAGCTCGGCGTCTTCCATGCGCCGAACGAGGTGCACATCGCCACGCCCTTCCTCGACACCCTCGACGACAACGACGTTCGGTCGGGATACGGCGAGATCGTGAAGTTGGCGCTCACCGAAAACGCCACCGACATCGACTGGGTGATCGGGTCCGTGGACCGTGACGGCGTGCGTGGCCCTGAACTGCTCACCATGGTCCGGCGGTGCCTCGAGATCAAGAAGGTAGTCATCGAGCAGGACGAGTACGAGTCCGACCTTCGGAGGATCCTCAACTACGGACACACCTTCGGCCACGCCCTCGAAGCCCTGACCGATCACGCCGTACCCCACGGCCTGGGTGTTGCCTGGGGCATCGACCTCGTCAACCACCTCTCCGTCCGCCGTGGGTTCCCGGTCGAGGATCTAGCGAGCCGCCTGCACGGATTCATCGAGCGCCATCTCGGCTTCGAACTCGTGGAATTTCCGTCTGCGGAGGAACTCATCGACATGACCCGGCGCGACAAGAAGGTCGCCGCCGGACGGTTGAACCTGGTCCTCCTGCGCGGCCCGGGAGACCTCGTCGTCGAACCGACGCCTTTCGATGACCTGCTCGAAGGTGTGACCGAGTTCCTGGAAGCCACTGCCGGCGTTCACCAGGATTGACGCCGAGGGCGGTTTCCCCGCCGGAGCGCATCTCGGGCCTGAATTCGCCATCCGGGAACGGACAGCCGGACCTGAACCCACGACAACCCGTTCAGTTCC
>JASLZO010000282.1 GCA_030754805.1 Dehalococcoidia bacterium | reverse complement strand
CGTCGATCTGTTTGCGGGGCTGAATACTCACCGTGGACGCACAGATGGTCCGCCGTCCACCGAGAACGGCATCCATCTCACCCACGAAGGCTATCGACAAATGGCGCGAGCTGTCGTCGAGCAGCTGGAACTGGCCCGCACGGATTGGAAATTGCATGTCACGGCCGACGGAAAAATCGTCGAGGCGATCGGCACCCGGTGCAAGGAGACGGCCCTGACCAAGACCGGGCTCAAGTTCGAAACCAGCGACACCCTGTCCCCCATGGACGGGGATGAGCGGGATCGCAGCCGCGTGCTGAGAATCAGCGACTTGAAACAGGGGCGCTACTCGCTCTCGATCGACGGCCGACGGATCCTGACGGCGGCAGCGGATGAGTGGGCGAAAGGCGTCGCGATCTCGCACGGACCGGATTTCGATCAGATCGAACGTCTACGGGAAACTATCGTCACCAAGAACCGACTCCTCTTCCACCACTTCCGCCCACAGAATGACATGTACATCCGCATCCTGCGTCTCTATGGGCGCGAGGAGCACACCTCTGCAGTGGAAGAATGGGGCCGCCTGGTCGAGGAAAAGGAATCAGAGATTGCCCGGCTCAGCGCCCTCCGGCTGCGACGGTATGAAGTCAACCGCGAGGCGATTGATTCCGGACATTACATGCCCAGCTCGGTACCCAAACCGGGTATCGAGGAGGAACTGAAATCTTTCAAGGTGGCCGAGGGGTTTCAGGTCAACCTGTTCGCCTCCAACCCGATGATCCGAAAGCCCTTGAATCTGAATTGGGATGCCCAGGGACGGGCGTGGGTGTCGAGCAGCACGACGTATCCTCAAATGGAGCCGGGTGATGAGCCTCGCGACCAGATCATCGTCCTGGAAGATACGGACCACGACGGTCGCGCGGATCGATCCACGGTCTTTGCCGACAGCCTGCGCGTCCCGCACTCGGTTGTTCCGGGCAACGGCGGGGTCTACGTCGCCCAATCGACCGCTGTCCTGCATTTGCAGGACAGCGATGGCGATGGCAGGGCCGACCAGCGCCGTGCAGTGCTCCCCGGTTTTGGCAACACCGACTCGAGTCATACCATCCACACGCTCCGCTGGGGGCCTGGTGGCCACTTGTACTTCAACCAGTCGGTCTATATCGATAGCCATGTCGAAACCCCGTGGGGCGTTCGCCGGCTCACGAGCGGCGGCATCTGGCGCTTTCGCCCCGAGACCGGGCGCCTGGAAGTCTACAGTCACGGGCTGTGCAACTCCTGGGGACATGCCTTTGACCGTTGGGGCCAGTCCTTTGCCACCGATGGCTGTGCCGGCGGGGGCATTTTTTACGAGTTTCCCGGCGCCGCCTACAGGATGTCGCACAATATCGACCGCACGATTCCAGAGCCCAATCCGGGGCACCCCAAGGCGTGCGGTTTGGAAATGGCCTCCGGCCGGCATCTGCCCGAATCGTGGCGCGGCACGTTCATCACCACCGATTTTCGGGCGAACCGGGTCATCCGCTACAAACTGTCTGAAAAGGGCAGTGGCTATCTCGGCAAGCTCCTGCCCGATCTCCTCACTTCGAGCCACACGACCTTCCGTCCGATCGATGTCAAGATGGGCCCGGACGGCGCGATCTACGTCGTCGACTTCTACGAGCCGATCATCGGACACGGCGGGGTCGACTTCCACCATCCGTGGCGCGACCACGCGCACGGTCGCATCTGGAGGATCAGCGCCAGGGATCGGCCGCTCGTCACGCCACCAGAACTAGCCGGTGCCTCAGTGGAAGCACTGCTCGAAGCGTTGAAGCTTCCGGAAGACTGGACGCGCGACCAGGCCCGACGGCTCCTGCGCGAAAGCGGTGCCGCTGCGGTAGTACCCGCGCTTCGAGAATGGTTGGCGTCACTCGATTCGAACGACCCGGACTACGAGCATCAGCGACTCGAGGCGCTGTGGGTTTTCCAGGGCGTACGACACGTCGATGCTGAACTGCTCCACCAGTTGCTGATCTCGAAGGATCATCGGGTCCGCGCGGCGGCGGTTCGCGTCCTGTCCTACTGGTCCGAGCACATACCTGACGCCATGAAGCTCCTTGCGGGGGCCGTGACCGACGAGCATCCCCGGGTCCGGCTGGAGGGGGTCTGCGCACTCCGGCAAATCCCCTCTTCCGAATCGGCAAAGGTGGCAATGCAGGTTCTCGACAAGCCGAAG
>JASLZO010000281.1 GCA_030754805.1 Dehalococcoidia bacterium | reverse complement strand
CCCAGGCCGTTCGACGCCGGCTCGGAGCCGCGGCGAAGGCAACCGGGAAGCAGCTCGCGATTCGTCGCACCGAAGACACGATTTATTTCTGGGTCGCCGAGGGGAACGGCCGGCGCCGGCGGGGCCGGCCTCGCAAGCAGGTCTAAACAGGTCTAACGGAAGAGACCGACCTCGCCTCGGGTACGGGCATCGGTACGGCTGGATCAGTCGCAACGATCCGCGACGCGACGGCGTCTGATCTGCCCGCGATCGTGGCGATTTACAACGCCGCGATTCCTGAGCTGGCAACTGCGGACGTCGCGCCCGTTTCGATAGAGTCCCAGGCAGAGTGGTTCGAAAGCCATACCACGTATCAGTTCCCCATCTGGGTCTCGACGAGCGGCGGCGACGTGATCGGGTGGCTCAGTCTGAACCGGTTCTACGCGAAGCCGGTCTACGACGCGACGGCTGAGGTCAGCGTCTACGTTGAACGAGGAACTCGAAGGACCGGAATTGCCAGGGAACTGCTGTCAGCTGCCATCGACCGTGGACCCGGACTCGGACTGAAGCGCCTTCTCGGGTTGATCTACGCGGACAACGTAGCGAGCCTTCAGCTGTTCGCGGATATGGGATTCGACCGGTGGGGCATGCTGCCGCGCATCACCGACCGTGAGGGTGAGGAGGTCGACGTAATCATCGTCGGACGTCGCGTTTGAGCCGGTTTCTCATCTGAGCTACCCGGGCGCGAACGTAGGGAGACGGTGCAGGACCCGGGGAACGTTGGGGCACCACGGGCGGTTATTCTCCGTCTCTGACTGTCCCATTTGTTAGGAGGCGCAATGGCGTTACCCAAGGTCGCGATCATTCCCACGGGCGGTACGATCCAAAACGGGCAGCCTCTGGTGACGTCAACCAAGGCTGGTGGCGGGTTCAACGTGCTCCGAGCGCAACGGCTTCACGACCCGGTCACGGTCAACATCACGAATGCCGACATCGACGGCAACCCTCTAATCGACCCGTCATACCGGGCCGTTGAACTTCGACCCGAAGATGGGCTATATCTCCTCCCATATATGGAGCCGGGACATGAGCCCTCCAAGGAATACTCCTCGGCACATATGGCGGTTGAGCGGGTTGTCGAGGAGGTGAACCGTTTCGGCGTCGACACGAACGGCCGGAACGGGTTGCTCGCGGAGACCGCGGACCTAGTGGTGATCCACCCGATCGATCCTGAGACCGGCGTCGAACTCCGCGCCGGGGGCGAGACGTTCACGATGGGCGAACTCGCGCTGATCTCGAACACCGTGAACAAGGCGCTCGGAAACGAGGACGTGGTCGCAGCCGTGGTCACCCATGGAACGTTCACGTCCGAGGAGACCGCATATTTCCTGAACCTGACGGTAAACAGCGATAAGCCGGTGATCGTGAGTGCGTCCCAGCGGCGGCACCGCAGCATCGGCAACGACGGAGATTGGAACCTTGTCGATGCAATACGAGTCGCCGTGAGCGCGGACGCGCCTGGGAAAGGCGTGATGCTCGTCATGGACGAACAAATCTTCCCGGCCAGGGAGGTCACGAAGACGAACCAACGCCCGGGTGGATTCATGAGTTCCGGGGGTTCGGCCCTGGCGCTCGGCTCTGTGGAGAGCGACCAAGTTTCCTTCTACTTCGCATCGACGCGGCGGCACACATCGCGATCGGGAGTGCTCCCCGACGGCGAATTCACAGGCGACTTGCCCAGGGTCGATGTGGTCAAGACGTATGCCGGCGCGGATAGCGTGCAGATAGACGCGTTGATCGGAGTGACCTCGGCTGATGGGGCCTGTCAGGGGATGGTCGTCGAAGGATTCGCGTACAGCGGGGCACCACATCGGTTTCAACGACCGGCACTGGAGAGAGCCGTCGCCGAACACGGAATCCCGGTCGCCCTTGCGAGCCGCGGGGACCATGGCCGGGTTCCTCGAACCCAGGGAGACCTGTTCATCACGTGCGACAACCTGATGGCGATCAAAGCCCGGCTTCTGTTAACCATGGCGATCCGACGACTTGGCCCGCTGAGTCCTTATAGGAGGTATGACGAGCCGACGCCAGACGAGATAGATCGTCTTCAGAGCCAGATCGGCGAATATCAGCGACTATTCGATACTCACTGAACGATGAAATCCCAGTGGCCCGAGGGTCGTAGTTTCCAGTGGCCCGAGGGTCGTAGTTTCCAGTGGCCCGAGGGTCGTAGTTTCCAGT
>JASLZO010000280.1 GCA_030754805.1 Dehalococcoidia bacterium | reverse complement strand
GCCCGGAGCGAGATCGCTGAAGCGGCGCTTCACCTCCGCCCGAACATCCTCGGGTGTACCGTGGTTCATCACGAACTGCGTATCGATAGCTCCCCAGAACGTCACGCGGCCATTGAATTTCGCCGCGAGATCAGCGGAATCCATACCCGTCGCCGCCACCTGCACCGGGTTGACCGCATCGATTCCGATCTCGATCAGGTCGTCCAGCAGATCGCTGATCGCGCCGCAGCAATGGTAATTGAGGTACGCAGAGGTGTTGTCCTTGATCGCGCGGAAGAACTTCTTATGCGAAGGCTTGAAAAGCTCCCGGTACGTATCCGGCGATACGATCGGACCGTTCTGGAAGCCAAGATCGTCGGCGGTGGCGACAATATCTATGAGGTCGCCAACTTCCCTGAGGATCCCGGCGACCTTCGCTGACGATACGTCAACGGCCGCCTCGAACAGCGCCGTGGCCAGTTTGGGATCGCCTGCGATGTCCATAAACCAATCCTCGAACCCTCGGAGGAACTGTGTCGTGTGCACAAACGGGGAGCCGAGATTGAGCACGATGGCGCAGTCGGTACTCTCCCGTAGCGCAAGCGCGCGATCCCGCAGCCCGCGGGTGTATCCAGGGTCCGTTGGGTCCGGCCACGGGAAGTTAACGATATCGCTGACCGTAATCGCACCTGACAGTTGGAATTCGACCACGTCGTAATACAGGCTGCCTTCCGGCATCCGGCGCAGAATGCCGAACTCGTCCCGAAACGCATCGTCCCCCTCGTCGACTTCCGGCTTACTGTCGGAGCCGCCTATCGACAGGTAACGGAAGTCGATATCCAGGGCCTGCAGGATCGGCTCGTCCACTGCAGCTGACTGTGTCCACTTGTGGAAAAGCCTGGTCGGCCCGTCAAGACCGAAGTGAGCCTTCAACTCTTCGTACTTCTTCGCGTGCAGAGTACTGCCATTCCCGCCAAGATCGAACGGCACGCGATCGGGCTCTTCGTGGTTCAGAGCCTTCAACACTCGCTCGCGATGGCCCATCGTCATATCGTTGGTTCTCCTCTGAGGCAGATTCCCGGCACGTGCCCGCACGCTGGCAGGCTGAATCCAAGCCCAACGTTTCAGGCGGACACGATACATCAATTCACAGTCATCACCCGAGCGAACGGCAGCGAGAGGCGCGTCTCGTTAAACCAAAATGGCACTGGTGCCCCTCGCCACGCCCGCGGTTGCCAGCCCAGCGCAAACCCTCTCCGAGAGCCCATCGGGTGCAGCTCGCGTACACGACAGCCGCCCCCAGCCCCTTCACGGGGCAAGTGCAGAGAATCTGTCCTTGGGCAATTCTGGGACTATTGGGGTCTCCGTCATGGGCAGGAAAGTGTCATTGCCCGTGTATGGATGCGCGTCGCAGACCGCCTCGTCGAGTTCGTAGCCGATGCCGGGATCGGTTGGCGGGATGATGTACCCGTCCTGCCACTGGATCGGCTTTTTCAGGATCTCCGCGTAGAAGCCGCCAAAGGTCTCGATACTCTCCTGGATCAGGAAGTTGGGACTGCACGTGCCAAGCTGTATGTTGGCCGCCGCCTCGATCGGGCCGGTGTAGAGGTGGGGCGCCATCTGGGCGTAGTGGGCCTCGGCCATGCCGGCGATCTTCTTCGCCTCCAGGATGCCGCCCACTCTACCCAGCGCTGGTTGCAGAATCGACGCCGCCTGCTTGCCGAGGAGGTCGGCGAACTCGTACTTGCTGACGAGCCGTTCGCCGGTTGCGACCGGAATGCTGGTGGCGTGGGCGACGCGGGCCATCTCGTCACGGTTCTCCGGCGGCACCGGTTCCTCGAACCAGAGCGGGTCGAACTTCTCGAGTCGCTTCGCGAACCGGATGGCGCTCGACGTGGTCATTTGTCCGTGCGTCTTCACGAGCAGATCGCACTTGCTGCCCGCAGCCTCGCGCAGGTTCTTCGTGACCAGTTCCGCGTTGTCGAGTTGGGCCAACGATAGCTGGCGGGGGTCGAACGAACCCATCGGCATCACGGGGTCGAAACCCACGGCCGTGAAGCCCAGGTTGATGTAGTGCTCGGCGCGTTTCGGGGCGTGTTCCGGGTCGCTGTGAATGTCGACGACGGCCAGAACGCCCTCAGATGGCGCCTCGGGGTAGAGGTACGTGTACGAGCGGAGCTTTTCGTTGACCTTGCCGCCGAGGAGGTTGTACACGGGCTGGTCGAGTGCCTTCCCAACGATGTCCCAGCAGGCGAT
>JASLZO010000027.1 GCA_030754805.1 Dehalococcoidia bacterium | reverse complement strand
CCCAGCTTCGACAGGTGCTGGCCGGCCTCGACAGCGTGCAACAGGCGCTGCTATTGGGGCACGCGCTACCGATGCCGGTCGTGGTCCGGACCCGCGAGTACGGCTCGCCAGAGTCGTATGCCGCGCTCAGCGCCTCGGATGCACTCGAGTCGAAGGAAGAGTGGGAGAAGCGGGTCGGCAACCTCTTCGGCTAATTACTTCGCCGGCACGTCGATCGACCTCCGGTCAGCGCGCGTTGGTAAAATCGCACCCATTCGAAACGACTCGCACGGTTTGCTGGAGGGTTTGAAATGACCCAACAGGGTTTCGTGACCGGCTGGCTCAAGTCGAACGGCATCCGAATGCACTATCTCGACTGGACGCAAGGCCGTGACGTCTCCGGCAGCGTCCCCATCGTCGCACTCCACGGTATGGCATCGTCCGCCCACTGGTACAACCTCACCCTGCCGCACCTGGCAGACGATTTCTCGACTTATGCATTGGACCAACGGGCCCACGGGCAGACCGACCAGCCATCAGAGGGATATGACTGGCACACGCTGGCCACTGACGTCGTGGGTGCTCTCGACGCTCTTGGTCTCGATCAGGCCATTCTCCTTGGGCATTCCTGGGGCGGAAACACGGCACTCGCCGTCGCCGCGCATTTCCCGTCTCGGGTCGAACGACTCGTTCTTATCGATGGGGGGTTCTTCAGCAGGATTCCGAACATGGAATGGGAGGAGTACAAGAACCGGTTGAGCCCTCGCGACATCTACGGCCCGAAGGAACGCTACCTGGGCACACTGAGGCGGCAGTTCGAACGCGTTTGGAGCGACGAACTCGAGCAGATGCTGATGACCATGCCCGAAATCGACGAACAAGGGATCGTTTCGGAGCGCCTCAGGCCGGAGAACCACGAGCAGATCCTCCGAGCAATGTTCTTCGACCCGCTCGGCGAGAGGTATGCAGATATTCGGTGTCCGACACTCATCGTCGCCGCTTCACCCCGCGAAACACCGGAAAATGCGAACTTCGTTCGGCGACGCCGCGAGATGGTCGGGGGCGCGGAGGCCGGGATACTTGAAAGCAGGGTCCACTGGGTCGCCGATTCCGGGCACGACATCGGCTACGAGAAGCCGCATGAACTCGCACACGTAATCGGCAACTTCGCCCGCGCCGCCAGCGGACCAGGCGGGTAACAGATCAATCGGGTCTCTGCTTCATCCTTCAGATCACTTGATCACCTTCGAAATCCGGCCCGTTCCACCGTTCCGGCTGGATCTCACGGTTTGGGCACTGAAACGACGGGTCACCTATGGCGTCGAGGGCTGGGACGGGACCACATACCGCAGGGTCCTGCTGGATGGCGAGCGGCCGTTCTCGCTCTCGGTCGAACAGGTAGGGACCACTGGCGACCCGGTGCTCCTCGTTCAAGCCTCGACCGACCCTGACCGAAAGGTCGTAAACGATCGCGAAAAGCTGGCTACCGAAGCATGCGCGAAGTTGTTGGGAACGCAGACCGATCTGGCCGCTTTCTATGACATCGCCGATGCCTCGCCTGAACTTTCCCCGCTCGTCGATCGACTCCGGGGAATGAAGCCTCCCCGATATCTTTCCCTTTTCGAAGCGCTGACGAACGCGATCACATGCCAGTTGATCACGCTGACCGTCGGGCTTCGGATACTCGACCGGTTCGCGACTCGCTATGGGATGCCCCTCCCCGGAACTGTCGAGAACGAGGGACCTTCCCGCGCCTTCCCGCGGGTGCAGGACATCGAACTCGTGGAGGCGGACGCACTTCGCGACGCCGGATACAGTAGGCAGAAAGCTCGTGCGCTAACGGAGATTGCGGTGCTCGCAGATGATGGGGTGTTGAATGCCACTTCATACTCGGACTTGGACGATGATTCGGCGGTCAATCGACTGCGAGCACTACACGGCGTCGGAAGGTGGACAGCGGAGTACGTGTTGCTCCGAGGGCTCGGCCGTTTGAATGTCTTCCCGGGCGACGACGTCGGGGTCAGGCGGCACCTGGAACGATGGCTTGATCTTCCGGATCGCTTGGACCATGCCGGCGTCCAACAGACCCTCGCACCGTGGGCTCCATTCGCCGGGCTCATCTACCTCCATCTGGTCGTCAACGGGATCGTCGATTCCGGGCTCGTCACATCTTGAGGGCGGGACTCCCACGTATGCTTAAGGCCAAGGTAGACCAACCCAACGGACGTTCGCGCGGGGTTCTATCCACAGGCCACCAGCGGAACCGAGTAAGAATCATCACGCCCTAAATGAACCGAGCAGGACGAAGAGCAACTCGTGAAGGGCGGACGAGGCAATTTGACGCTCGCCGACGAGAGCAGGATGGCCCGGGGTTCTTTTCGCGCCGGCTCCTGCTCGGCGTCAGTATTCTTGGCGTCCTGTCGGTCGGCGTGGTCGGCGCAATCATCGCGAACGCAGGGAACGACGTCGCGACACCGTCGTTGTCGTCGCTCACCCGGCTCTCCGCACTGAACATCGACCAGATCGTCATCGAAAAGGAGGCGGATCGGCTCACCATCGACCAGAAGGGTGGGTTCTGGTCCGTCGGAGATCACACCGGGAACCGGTTCAAGATCGATTTCGCCTGGGATCTCCTGAGCCAGATCGATCAGGCACAGTCGATCCCTTCGGACGAAGCTCAGCACACGGAACTTGGACTGACATCGACGCTGGGCACGACCGTCTCGTTCTGGAAGGACGGGGTGTTCGTCGACTCGCTCATCGTCGGAAACTTCAACGAAGAGGCCGGGGGCACGTTCCTGCGGCATCCCTCCGCGGACAGCATCGCCGCCGTCGGTTTCGATCTGGAGCAATTCTTCTCGCCGCTCGAGGATGACTGGCGAGATAACGTAATCGTCAACGCCGGGTCTGTACTGGTTGAATCGCTGAAGTTCACCTACCCTGAGGAGACGTTCACCGTCGCGTTGCGGGTCGACGAGGATGATACCGACGCGACCGAAGCCGAGGAGCAGACGGCGCTCCGGCGCCAAGCGGCGGTCAACGCTGCGATTCTCACCGGCCAGCCCATACCCGACGAGCCCGAGGAAGACCAGTCCAGCCGGGCTCCGCTCCGGTTCTCCTGGATCCTTGAGACCGAGGTCGGAGACACGAAAGCGGACACCGGCCGGGTGTTGGAGATGATGGGCTTCCTGTCGCCGTTGTTCGCAACAGAGTTCGCAGATGAGGAGTGGGAAGCGCTGTCTCAAAGAGAGGCCGACTGGTCATTAGAGATGAGCGGTACCGGGTTGGGGTCGTTGGCTCACCTGAGCTTCTACAAACGGGATGGAGATGAAGGGTTCTTCGTCCGCAAGACCGGACTTCAGGAAATTTTCGTCGTTGACACAGAGACTGTGGAATCGCTGATGAAACGCCCCCGCGAGTTACAGGCGCTGTTGGACATAGAGTCGGGGCCGTAGGGAGTCGCTTTCCCGGCGCTTGCTCGGAGTCAGGCGAGACCCGTTCGATACGATTGACACGAATGGCGAACCCGATCATTTCTCCCTCCGGTGTGCGATCGCTGATCCTGAAGGAGTCCGTTTCGATAGCCGCGAGTCCCGATTCCGTTTGGCGCGTCCTCGAAAGCCTCTCCGGTTGGCCCTCATGGAACGCAGTATGCGACTCGGCGCGCTGGACGAAAGGCGCCCCATGGAAGGCAGGTTCGCGGTTCCGAATGGTCCTTCGGATGGCGGGAGTCCCAGTATCGTTCACTGTCCGTGTGGTGGAGGCCGACCCTCCGAGTGCCGTCTCGTGGGAATCCGCGGTGTGCTGACGGTCACCGGCTTCCGGCGCTTCACCATCGAGCACACGGGGGACAGGAAGGGCTCCCTGGTCACCGACACCAAGACATTCACCAGTCCCGTGCTTCCACTCCGATTGTGTTGCCCCCGTCCAATCGTCCAGACGATGTCGCGCCGTTGGTTACGTTCTCTCAAGGAGCAGGCCGAGTCCAACTCGTCACCATTGGTCGAATAGCGTCGACGCCGCAGCCATCAACTACTACGATTGACGCCGAACTGACACGAGAATCGACCGGGACCAACGAAGGAGACCTGCATACACATGTCACGAACCGAAATCGAAACCTTGTTCGAATCCATTGTTCAACCTCTTTCAGAAGTGATGGAAACGGCAAGACGCTTAAGTAACGAAGATTTGGACGCCCTAGTTCCAGGGTATGGCGGCCGTGAGACACCGATCCGCAACGTCCTGCATGGGATGGCGAACCATGCGCGAGAGCACGTCATCCATCTGAACAAGATCGCAGACGAGATTGGCAAGGGAAACCCCTCGGAAGCGCAGAGGATCGTCACCACCGCTGCCGAGGCCGTTGGAGCGCTCCGAGGCGCCCTCGCGCGGTTCGACGATGCCGACCTGGACACAACCGACCACGAATCACAGAGCGTCCGCCTGATCTTGAATCATGTGGCCGATGGACTGGCGACCAACGCAGGCCGCGCTGGCGATTACCTCAAGGACGGTACTTCCTCGACCTAGAGAGTCGCGATTCAACGGTTCGACGTCGGATATCCGCCCAGTCCACCGGTTCGTCACCAGCAACTCCTGGGGGGGTGATTCGGGTCGTTGCGCGGTCAGAGACTTGATGAAAGGTGCGACAACATCCGCGTCTTCTTGGAAACGTCTGAGTGGGTTGGGGTACGAACGTTGTAACGCCATCGGCATCCGAAGGTTAGTACCCGCCGAATGGCAGCAGGATTCGCCAAGCCGGCCGATTCAGTCGAGCAGGGTCGTTTCCAGCCAATCGAGACATGCCTCGATCGCTGCGGGCTCTCGCCGGAAACGGTGCCCAACCCCCGGCAGCATCACAAGGTTTTTCGGGTCACCCGCCTCATCGAACAGCAGCCCGGCGTCTTCGGGTGAAACAACGTCGTCCGCGTCCCCCTGGAGTAGGACAACTCGTCTTGGGCTTATCGCCGGGATCGCCAAGAGTGGGTCAAGTTCGCCAAACTCCGCGTACCAATCCTCGGCCGAAGGTGGGAAATCGGAATCGCGGATCACGCCCATATCTCGCATCCGTTGGACCATCGCCATGGCATCGTTACTGGCCCCCATTCGCGCGGGTGCGGCGAATGAAACGACTGACGAAATTCTGGGTTCCGTGGCCGCCACGTGCAGTGCGACACTCGCCCCCATGCTCGATCCGAGCGTCCCGATACGGTCGGTCCGCACCCCAGGCTGTTGGCTCACCCACTCGACGATGGCGCGGAGATCGCTTGCCCACCCCATGGCATGGAGGTTCCCGCCGCTCGCCCCGGTTCCGCGGAAATTGAAAATCAGCGTCGCAAGCCCGCGCTCCGCACAGACCGTCGCAAAGTCCGCGTAGGTGATTCCGTCGTCCGGGTCAGGAGGGGCATCCGCCGGTGGCGAGGGGCCCGCTGGCATTCCGTGGCACACGATCACAACCGGATGGTTGCCCGGTCCACCGGGGGAGAAAAAGGCTCCCGAAAGCGTGATTCCGTCTATGTCGATCTCAACGGTCCGTTGACGTGAACTCACGATGCGTAATGGCCCAACGCCAGCGGTTTATCCCGACGTTTCTTCGCGCCCAGATAAGGGAAGCGAGCCCCAGCTTCGCACCTGCCACGAAACCAGCAACTGGCTCGCGGTGAAGATCGAACTGTAGGTCCCGGACACCACCCCCACCAACATGATGAACAGGAAATCACGGATCGACGTTGGTCCCAGCAACCAGAGCGACATCAGGACCAGGCCCGTCGTGATGCTCGTGTTGAGCGATCGGCCCATGACCTCCAGGATGCTGATGTTCACCGTCGCGGGCAGCTCTCGATTGGAGTCCCGGAGAAGGTTCTCGCGGATCCGGTCGAACACCACGATCGTGTCATTGATGCTGTATCCGAGCAGTGTCAGCACGCCAATCAGGAACATCGTGCTCAACTCGAGTCTGAGTGACGAGAAGATCCAGACGGCGATGCCGGCGACCGCGAATGCCATCGCGATATCGTGGGCCAGCGCAACCACCGCCGCCACCCCGTACCGGAACGAGTGCGGAACGCCGCGGAACGCGAACACGATGTAGGCAAGGATCCCAACGATCGCGATCAGGACCGCAATCAATCCATTCCTCACAGTTTCCTGTGCGACGGCTGGTGACACCAGGTCGAACCCGAGCGACTCGATTGCGCCGACTCGGTCAGTGAGCGCACGTTGGACGAGTTCCTGTTGGGTCTCCGAACTCTCCGAAACGGGCAGCCGGATGAAAAACTCCCGCTCCCCGATTGTCTGGATCACGAAGTCCTGGAAACCGTCTATATCCAGCGCATTCTCAACCAGACTTTGCGGCGCTGGTTCGACAAAGACCACAGTCGCAGCGGCCCCGCTCGTGAATTCGACGCTCCATCGGATCCCCGGTCCAAGAAACAACGCCGTCAACCCGCCGCCGATAAGGGTCAGCGACAAAAGAAAGAACGTGGCACGGTATCGAACGACATTCAGCATCGGTTTGTATCTACGCCAATCATGGAATGAACCAGTTGAGCCTTCTACCGACCGGCGAGCGGGCGGCGATATTGAGGAATCGGCGGGTCACGAAGAGTGCAGAGAACAGGCTGATCCCGACACCAATCGCCAGCGTGAGCGCGAATCCCTGGACTATATTCGCCCCGAGTCGCTCTCCGAACCAAAAGAGAATCGCCGCTGTGATCAGTGTCGTAAAGTTTCCGTCTCGGATGGCCGTCCAGGCACGGTTGAAGCCGATTTCGATAGCGGAGCCGAGGCTGCGTCCCGCCCGAAGTTCCTCCTTCATCCGTTCGAAAATCAGCACGTTTGCGTCAACGGCGATGCCGATTGAGAGAACGAACGCCGCCAGGCCAGAAAGCGTCAGAATCACCGGAATGAACTTGAATATAGCGAGAACAACCGTGGCATAGACGGTCAGCGCCGCCGCCGCAACGACCCCGTTCATCCGATAGAACAGGATCATGAACAGGACGACCAAGCCAAGACCGATGAGTCCTGCGCGGAGCCCTTTATCGAGGGCCGTCGCGCCTAGGAACGCATCGACATCACGCTCGAGGATCGGGTCGCGATTCAGAGGCGTCGGAAATGCACCCGCGTTCAATTGGATCGCGAGGATCTGTGCCTCCTCCAGCGAGAGACCGGTGATTCGGGGGTTCTGACTCGCCTGGATTTCCGTTTGGATCACGGGCGTGGAGACCGCAACGCCATCAAGAAAGATTCCGAGCTGGCGCCCAATGTTGCGTCCAGAGACGATCTCGAACGCCCGCGCTCCATCTCGCTTGAATTGGAGGATCACTTCTGGTGAGCCGGTAGTTGGATCGAACGAAACTTGAGCCGCTCCCGGAACTAGCTGGTTTCCGGTAAGCACGATCTCACGACCATTGACCTCGGCCGACGCGATAACAAACTCAGCTTGGAACTCGGGGGGCTCGGGAGTCGCTGCCGGGTCCGGCGTCGAGGCGGGTTGAGGCGTTCCGGCTGGATCATTCGTCGACTGTAGGGTCGCATCGTTTCCTTGGCCGGTGGGCGTGGCTTCAGGTGTAACCACCGGCTGAGGCTGCACTCCACCACCCCCTGCAGGCGTCGAGCCTGTTCCGGGCGTGGAGGCGTTTACATCCGCTTCGGGTGAAGCAACCGGCGTTCCGGTTCCCTCGTCCGGCACAGATGTGTCCTGCCCCGCGGGTGTCTCCGTCCCGTCATCCTCTGCTCCTGGAGTTGATTCCACCGAGGAGATGATGCGTTCGCGGAAGTCCAACTCGGCCGGGGCACCGATGAGTTCCTTCGCCGCAGCAACGTCGGAAACGCCCGGAAGCTGGACCACAACGCGGTTGTCCCCCAAGGTCTGAATCAGCGGTTCCGCGACGCCGAATGCGTCTACACGGTTCCGGATCACTGCAATCGTCCCTTCCAGCGCTTCGACCGAGGGATTCGGGTCGACCGTCTCGTAGACCAGGTGGACGCCACCCTGCAGGTCCAGGCCCAGCTTGAGCCCAAGCGGCGTGTCGGGGTCGCCACGTTCGAACTCGGTGCCGGGAATCTGCCAGTGCGGAATCACGATCGAAGCGAGCGAAAGGCCGAAAACGATCAATATCGCCTGGAGCGGGGCACGTCTTGAACCGCCGGTGATCATCAGGATCAACCGGCCCATCATTCCTAGGACCGCGCCCACTACTTGTCCCTCCGATCGTGCCGCGATGGGGTGGTCTTCGGTCCCGTTTCCATCAGGTTCCGGGCGATGGCGAGTGCCTCGGTCCGCGTCTCAGCCTCGCCAACTGCGACCGCCTCTTTGACAGCCGTCAGGATTCGCCCGAGTTCGCGGCCCGGGCGCAGGTCCAGTTCATCCATCAGGAGGTGGCCGTCGACTATGGCCGGAGAGGGTTGGTCCAACGTGCCGCCGTTATCGAGCAACTCGGTCAGGACGATCGAGCAGTAGTCGGTGCGTTCTCGCCATTTGGGTAATTCCAGCATCGGCCCCTTCGCCGCCAGGTAGTCCGCCATGCTCAGGTACAGCGTGGCTATGCCCGCTTCACCGAGAGCGTCTCGGTAGCGATACACAGCCCGTTTGCTCGGCGCCGCCAGGTCCTGACTCAACTGCACCGGCCGGAGGTGGTGAGTGATGCTACTCGAAACGAATTGGGTCTCTCTCCGGGAAAACCGTAATCGTTCCATCACGCTCGATGCGATCTCGGCACCCTGTTCCCCATGACCAAAGAATCGTATGCGCCCGCTTGGCTCAAACGTCTTTGCCTTCGGTTTGGCCACGTCATGCAGGAGACAGGCCAGTTTTGTGGCGACACTCCTCGACCGACCGATCGTCAAGTCTTCTGCGAAATAGTCGGATACCTGCTCTGGCCAGGGAAGGCTGGACCCGGCTGGGTCGGTCTCCCTCCGCGGTGAGTCAATCATGCCATCGAACGCACGGACGGTTTCGAGCAGGTGATGGAACACGTCCCAGTAATGCTCGCGGGGTTGCTCGACCCCCCGCGCTTCGTCCAACTCCGGGAACACTTGGGAGAGCAGTCCGAGTTCGTCCGTTTGCGTGAACGCCTCCGCGGTCCGGTCAAGCGCCAACATCCTGCATACTTCGTCCCGCTGCCTTTCGGGCGAGGCAATTCGGATCATTCGCGCTGTGGATTCGACAAGAGATGCGGTGTGAGTTTCGATCGTGAATCCCAGTTGCCACGCGAGCCGCACGGCACGGAGCAAACGAACGGGGTCGACCTGAAAGACGCGGTCGTTCAACGCACGTACTGACCGACGTTCCAGGTCCTGGCGTCCACCATACGGATCGATAATCGCGCCCACGTCTCCCGCCGATGTCAGCGGAAGCGCCATCGCATCAATCGAGAAATCTCTCCGTGAGAGGTCAACCTCGATCGAGTCGCCGTCCGCTGGCGTCATATCAATCGTGAAGCGTTCCAGGCCGCTTATATCACGCCACCCTCGTCCAACGACGCAACCGCGTCCTCGTTCCGCGTCGAGGACATAGAAATCAGCCTCCAATGCGTCGGCGGTTTCGCGTGCCGCACTGATTGCATCACCGCCGACAATCGCGATATCGAAATCATTGGTTGACGTGCTCATTGTCAGCGCCCGGACGTACCCTCCGACGAGGTAGGTATTGCCGTATCCGAGCCCAGCGAGTAAGCGCCCGACGTGTCTCGCAAAGGCGACGCGCACCTCCAGTTCATGTGCCGCGGCTCCGGTCATGCGCGCCGGACCACGGCCGGTGCCGGTTTCCGCATCCGCCATATGGGATCCGCAGACGGTGGTGTTTTTTCTTCTTCCTCATCGTCCTCGCCCGGCTCCTCGAGGCTCCACAGGTCCTCGAAACGGGTCATCCGGTCGATGTACGCGATTCCGTTCAGATGATCCGTTTCGTGCTCCAATGCCTGCGCGAGGAGTCCCTCGGCTCGGACTCGGAATTCGCGTCCTTCCAGGTCGAGCGCTCTCGCCGTAACTCGCTCGGAGCGGGTCACCCGGCCGCGCCACCCTGGGATGCTCAAGCAACCCTCATCCACTTCGCGCTCCCCGACCCTCCGCACAATCTCAGGGTTGATCAGGACATATCGCTGAGGCTCTGGCTGCTCGACATCCTCCTCTTCGACCTCGCCATCGGTTTCCTCGGCAGGGTCTTGGTAAGGCCGCATCTCAATCGGAATCTCGATCACAGCCACCCGCATGAGCGACCCGATCTGGTTCGCGGCGATCCCAACG
>JASLZO010000279.1 GCA_030754805.1 Dehalococcoidia bacterium | reverse complement strand
GTCGGTGGACTGACCCGGTCGCTCAACTTCGAAGAGCAACGCCGTCTGCGAGCCGTCATCCTCACTCATCGCCATTTCGACCATGTTCGGGACATGGTCCCCCTTGGCTTGACCATGAGGAACTCCGGTGTGACGATCGACGTCTACGGCATACCTGACACGCTTCACTTCGTCAAAGAAAAGCTTCTGGACGGCACGCTTTACCCGAACTTCCTCGAGTATCCGTCCGTCGACGACCCGGTGTTCAGGCTCCGTGAAGTCGAGTTGAACAAACCGTTCCAGGTGCTCGACTACACTGTTACCGGAGTTTCGGTCCCGCACGCGGTACCCGCGGCCGGATACCAGATCGATTCCGGCGACGTGAAACTGTTTTACACCGGTGACGCGGGTCAGGGCGTCGACGAGGCATGGAAGCACGTGTCTCCGGACGTTCTTCTCACGGAAGTCACTTTCGGCAACGAAGGCGCAGACCTTGCTGCCGCTGCCGTACACCTCACGCCCGAGCACCTCGAGGAAGCGCTTGTTGCGTTCCAAAAGCAGCACGGTCGCATGCCCAAGGTGATCGTCGGGCACATGAACCCTCCTTGGGAAGAGACGATCCGCGGAGAGGTCGAGGCCGTGGGCGTCAAGCTCCGAATCGACATCTGCGTAGCCTCGGCGGACATGCGTCTGACGCTGCCATGACGCCCGATGTCGCCCGTGTCGGAGCTCTCCGAACTCGGAAGCCGTCCGAATTTCGAGGCATCGCGAAGGGCAGTTGAATGGCCCGCAGAGCTGCGTTTCTTTACGACGATCGGCTTGCCGGCCATGTGTTGAGCGACACTCACCCCATGAGGCCCGTCAGACTGCGGTACACGCACGAACTCCTTGACGGGTACCGCGCCTTCGACCACGAAGAATCGTCACTCGTTGCTCCGCGACCGGCCACCGAGGACGAGATAGCGTGGCTCCACACGAGTCAGTACATCGACGCCGTGCGCCAGATCGGAGCAGGGGACTGGTCAGTAAACCCGTCGGCCCACAACTTCGGGCCGGGCGACAACCCGCCATACGGAGGGATGTACGACGCTGCGATCCTGTCGACCGGAGCCTCGGTCCAGGCGGCGGAGATGCTCATCGTCGGCGATGTCGACGCGGCGTTCAACATCTCGGGCGGCCTGCACCACGCGATGCCCAATTACGCCTACGGTTTCTGCGTTTTCAACGATCCCGTGATCGCCATCAAACGCCTGGTCGCCGAGGGCATACGAGTCGCCTACGTGGACATCGACTGCCACCACGGAGACGGCGTGCAGCACGCCTTCTATGACACCAACGCCGTTTTGACCATCTCGCTCCACGAGTCCGGCGTGTTCCTGTTTCCGGGGACCGGATCGGTTCAGGAGACTGGCGCCGGCCTGGGTCGTGGATACTCCGTCAACGTGCCCTTGTACCCTTACACCACGGACGAGGTCTACCTCTGGGCTTTCAAGGAAGTGGTTCCTCGACTGTTGGACTCCTTCCGGCCCGACGTGTTGGTGACTCAACTTGGCATAGACTCACACTACCTCGACCCGATTACCCACATGGCGCTGACCGTCCAAGGCTTTGCCGATGTTGTGGCCGAACTCGGCGCCAGTTCACCGGGCAAGTGGCTTGCTCTGGGCGGCGGCGGATACGACCTCCACGCCGTGGCCCGCGCATGGACGCTCGCCTACGGCGTGATGTCGGAGCAAACTTTCGCCAACGAGATTCCGACCGCATACGCTAAAGCCTACGACGTCGATTCGCTGCGAGATCAAGATGAGCCGCCGATTGAAGATTCGGTCCGGAAGGACGCCCGGGCGTTCGCGGAAGCCTCCGTTCAAACGGTGCACAGGTTGATCTTCCCACAGCACGGCATCAGCCTGGCCTGACCCTACATTGTGACCGTTCGCTGTTAATCAGTCGAAGGGCGACCGTGGTCACCGGGCCGTGCGCAGTCATGCGACAGGGTCTGTTTCAGGCGATGTAGCGGAATGCGGCCGCGTCGTATCGAATCGAACCATTTGCGGAATCCTGACCGGTCAGTGCTTGCAAAGAGTGGACAGCCCCGCCAGACTAGGTCGTAGGGGAGGGTTTCAAACCCTCCCGGTGTGCTGCATGGAGAATCGCCACGGAAACATTGGCGAACACGTTGTACGCTCGTGATATCCTGTTTTGTCCTCGAAACCAGGCGGGAGAGTTTGAAACCCTCCCCTACGGATTCTGCATGGCT
>JASLZO010000278.1 GCA_030754805.1 Dehalococcoidia bacterium | reverse complement strand
CAGGATGTGTGCCGTTCCAGAAAATCCGAGACCACGCACCTGGTGACCGATCGAATGCAACACGCCGGTTCCCACTACGATCGAGTAGGAAGCGATTTCGGTTTCCACCTTATACGCGACGTCCGATTCGAAGTCCTCAGACGGCGGGCGGTGCGAACGATCAGTTCCCCGAAGCTGGACGACGATGCTTTCAACGACTCCGTCTACATCCAGAGCATCCGTATGGACGGTGACGTCGGCTTCCGAGTAGTGACGCTGACGTCGGCCCTTCAGAAATCGTATCTCGTCCAACGGGTTCGGGAGTTGAAGAAGCGGTCTCTCCGATTCGTTGTCTGCCGCCTGGCGAAGGCGTTCGAGTATTGTTTCCGCTTTCGCCTCGAGGCAGACGATGATGCCTGCCTGCGCCATCAGTTGGCGGTTGAGCGGATCCAAGACGATCCCTCCACCGGTAGAAACGACGCGTCCCTTTTGGTCGGCCAACTCTTTCAGCAACTCTGTTTCGATTTCTCTGAAGTAGACCTCACCTTCGGTTCGAAAGATTTCCGGGATCGACCGTCCGGTTCGGCGTTCGATCTGTTCGTCGGTGTCGATATACATGTGCCCTAGCCGGGTAGCCAGGAGGCCACCAACGATGCTCTTGCCGGTGTAGGAGAACCCGGTTAGGTAGACATTGCCACCGGGATCGGTGCCTGTCGTCAAATCGATGTCCCCGCGCCTTGTTAACCTTCAACCCGGTGAGCCGGGCCGACGGTCTTCATAAACGCACGCCAGTTCCTGACCGTTTCGTCGATGTGGTCTCCGCCGAATTTCTCGAGGATGGCATCCGCCAAGACGATGCCGACCATCGCCTCTCCGATGACTCCACAGGTTGGGACGAAGGTGATGTCAGATCGTTCGTAGTGCGCCTGCACCAGTTCGCCTGTCTCCAGGTTCACCGAGGGCAACGGATTCTTGATAGTCGCGATCGGCTTCACCATCGCGCGGACCACCAGCGGCTCACCAGTCGTCATCCCGCCCTCCAGTCCCCCGGAGTTGTTCGAGCGGCGCGGCCACGGGCGGACCCATTCTCCATCTTCGCCCCGAGGCCATTCATCCACTGGAAGGATCACGTCGTGGACCTCGGAACCACGGATCTCAGCCTGGGCGAATCCTGCCCCAAACTCCACGCCCTTCACGGCGTTTATGCTCATTACGGCTGCCGCGAGACGAGTGCTGAGTTTCCGGTCCCACTGGATATGAGTGCCCAGCCCAACGGGGACCCCGGTGGCAACGACTTCGATGACGCCGCCGAGACTATCTCCGGCCTCGCTGGCCGCATCGATCGCCGCGACCATCTGTTCCTCGGCTTCGGCGTCCGCGCACCGGACCCGGGATTCCTCGACCTGCGACCAATCCGGGCGCTCGACACGGCGGGCGTGAACACCCCCTATACCCAGGACCTGGCTGTGTATCTCGATGCCGAACGACTCCAACATCCCCCTAGCGAGGGCTCCGGCCGCGACCCTGGCAGCACTCTCGCGCGCGCTCGATCGTTCGAGGATGTTTCGAGCGTCGTTCTGTTGGTACTTCGAGATTCCTGGTGTATCCGCATGTCCCGGCCGGAGTCGGGTGATGCGGTTATATTCGACCGTCGTTGGCGTGGTGCTCATGACGTCGGTCCAAGCCACCTTATCCGGGTCACCACCAGTCTCCCAGTCACGATTCCAGATCAACATCGAGATCGGGCTACCCATCGTCAATCCGTGACGGACCCCGGAGGTGATCTCGGCGCGGTCTCGCTCGATCTCCATCCTCCCGCCCCGCCCATAGCCTCTCTGCCTCCGCGCCAGATCTGTCTGGATGTAGTCCTCGGAGATCGGTACCCCGGCGGGGATCCCTTCGACGAGGGCCGTGAGGCCTCGCCCGTGTGATTCACCAGCTGATAGAAATCGGAACTGTCCCATTCGTCCCTTCGTTTCGTTAGTCGGTATTCCGCCAATCGGTACTTGATTGGAGAGCCCCGCGGGCCGCACGTTCCATGACTCCGGTCGGCGCTTCGCGTCCGGTCCACAGTGTGAACGCCGCCGCTCCTTGGTGGACCAGCATGCCCAGGCCTCCGAGCGTCCGAGCCCCCCGTTCAGCCGCCAGGCGCAGAAGAGGGGTCTCAATCGGATTGTAGACCAGGTCACACACGAGAGTCCCATGAGAGATCAGCCCTGAGATGTCTGGTGCCCTGCCCTCGTCCGGTCCTCCGCTCAT
>JASLZO010000277.1 GCA_030754805.1 Dehalococcoidia bacterium | reverse complement strand
ATCAGGGGACGACGACGAAAGCCGACGGTCAGCGTCGCTTGCGGTCGGGATTGTGGAGGAGCGCCCCGAACTGGAATATCTTTTCGTCAAGCTCGTTGACTCTTCGAGCTCTGGTGGGAGCATTAAAACATGTCGAAAAAGATGATCGTGCCGTGCCTCCGTGTAGCCGGGTTCGCAGTCCTCTTCATGCTCCATTCCGCCCATGTGTCGGCACAGGTTCCTGCGGAGGCCGAAGCGAGGCTGCGGGGCATTTACGAACGAGGCGAGCTCGATGCCCGGTCCTTTCGGGAGCCCTGGCTCCCGGATGGCTCTGGCTACACGGCGCTGGAAGCGCCGGCCGGGGCGAACGAACGTGAGCTCGTAACCTACGATGCAGCTAGTGGCCAGCGTACCGTGCTGGTCTCCCTGGCACAGCTCATTCCTCCCGGCGGTACCGAGCCCCTTGCGATCGAAAGCTACACGTTCTCACCGGACGAGAGCTGGTTGCTGTTGCAGACGAGCAGGAACGATCCCGAAGGCCGCGTCGACGAGTACTGGAAGTTGGAACGGGCGTCGGGGACTCTTCGCAAGGTGGTCGCTGGCGGGTCGAACCGCATTTCTCCCGACGGCCAGCGCATCCTTTACGCTGAGCAGGGGAATCTGCACGTCTACGATCTGCGCAGTGATCGGACGATTGCCGTCACGAAGACCGGCGTCGCTGGCGCGGTTTCGAACGGTAATGCGACCTGGAGTCCCGATGGAAAGTGGATCGCCTTCGTAGAGACTGACAGGTCCGATGTTCGACTCAGGTCGATGCTCGTCCCGACCGATCCGTCGTATCCAGAGGCCAGGGAAGTCCGCTTTGCCAGGGTTGGCGAGACCATTCCCGCGCTTCGTATCGGCGTCGTCGACGTCCAGGGCGGCGAGACGCGCTGGCTTTCCATCGCCACGCCGGCAGAGGGCTTCTATCTCGGACAGGTCGGCTGGGCCGGAAACTCCAACGAGCTGCTGATCGAGAAACTGAGCCGCTCCCGCGACGAGCGCGAATTCCTCGTCGCCAACGTTCGTATCGGTGCGATCACCCGCATCTTCCACGAATCCGATCCTTCCTGGGTCATCGCTAGCTACCGGACCAACGCCGGGCTTGAGTGGATCCGCGACGGCCGCGCATTCCTCGTGCTCAGCGAAGCCGACGGCTGGCGGCATGCTTACGTCTACTCGCGCGGCGGCGATCAACAGACCCTTCTGACGCCCGGCTCGTTCGACATTATCGAGCGCGGCGTGGTGACTGAAGCGGAAGAGTGGTTCTACTACTCCGCCTCTCCCGACAACGCTACTCAGAAGTATCTCTACCGGGTGCGGCTGGACGGCGCCGGAGAGCCCGAGCGGATCACGCCCGTGGACCAGCCCGGCTGGCACGACTACAACTTCTCCCCCGGCGCCCGGTGGGCGTTCCACACCTACTCGACGTTCGATGCTCCCCCGGTTACCGAGCTCGTGGAATTGTCGGAGCATCGTGTCGTGCGCGTGCTCGAGGACAACAGCGAACTGCGCAAAACCGTCGCGCCGATGATCTCCCAGCCAACCGAGTTTCTCGAGCTGGACATCGGCGGCGGCGTGAGCATGGATGCATGGATGATCAAGCCCCGCGATTTCGATCCGTCCCGGAAGTATCCGGTTCTCGTTTTTGTGTACGGCGAGCCCCACGCACAGCAGGTTCTGGACGCTTGGGGCCGAGGTAACGCAAACTACCATCGTGTGATGGCCAGTCTCGGCTATCTCGTAGTGTGCATGGACGGGCGTGGCACGCCGGCGCCAAAGGGAGCCGCGTGGAGGCGGGCCGTGTTTGGCAGCCTTGGTCCGCTGTCCACAGAGGAACAGGCAGCCGGAGTACTTGAGCTTGGCCGTATCCGCCCCTACGCCGACCTGTCCCGAGTCGGTATCTGGGGGTGGAGCGGTGGTGGCTCGAACACGCTGAACGCGATGTTTCGGCGGCCTGATGTCTATCATGTCGGGATCGCCGTGGCCCCCAAGCCGCAGCCGCACCTCTACAACGCCTGGTTCCAGGAGATCTACATGCGCACCCGCGAGGTGAATCCGGAGGGATACCGCCAGTCCGCCCCGATCAACTTTGCCGAAGGCTTGGAGGGAAACCTCCTGATCATCCACGGCACGGGAGAAACCAACACCCATCTGGAGATCACGGAGGGGCTCGTTGATCGTCTCATCGAACTGGGCAAGCCGTTCGACTACATGACGTATCCAAACCGCGACC
>JASLZO010000276.1 GCA_030754805.1 Dehalococcoidia bacterium | reverse complement strand
GGCAGAGTGTGCCAGATTACATCCTTCGACAAGCTCAGGATGAGGATTTTCTAGATACTGCGCAAAGTGCCTACCACACCGACCAGCCGGCATCGACGATGATGGTCTTTTCGGTCTCGGCCTCGAGTTCGGAGATCTGACGTCGATGATAGTTGGCCAGATGGTGGGCAACGGGAGGCGTGACATGCACGTTGACACGAGCCACGTCGTCATCGGCGCAGACGCTGCGCAACGAGCGCATGATCGACAGTGCCTGCGATTCCTCGGATTTGATCACGCCCGTTCCCGCGCAAACTCGGCAGGCGTGATACATGTTGCTCTTCAGGGACGGCCCCAGGCGCTGACGCGTCATCTCCACAATACCGAAGTTGCTGATTCGCAGCACCTTCGTCTTGGCGCGATCCGAACGAATGGCCGTTCGCAACGAGCGCTCGACGGCACGGCGGTTCCTCTCTTCCCGCATGTCGATGAAATCGATGATGATCACGCCGCCCAGGTCGCGGAGGCTCAACTGGCGGGCGATCTCTCCGGCCGCCTCCTCATTGATCTTCAGCGCGGTGGTCTCCGCATCGGAGTGCTTTCGAAAGCGTCCGGAGTTGACGTCGATGGCCACCAGGGCCTCGGTCTGGTCGATCACGATCGATCCGCCGGAGGCGAGTTCGACCCTATGGGAGTAGATCTTCTCGATCTCCGCCTCCAGACCGTACCGATGAAAGAGGCCCTCCTTGCCATCGTACAGATCCACGACGTTCTTTCCGCGCGGGAGCGCCACGGCAAGGAGTTCTTTCACCCGGCGTACATCCGCTTCATCATCACAGATCACTCGCGTGATATCGCTGCTGTAGATGTCCCGGATCGTCCGAGTGACCAGATCGGACTCCTCGTAGATCTCGGCGGGAACCTTGGCCCGCTTGATCTGCTCACTGACGGACTTCCATAGCCGCAGCAGGTAGTTCAGGTCCCGCTGAAGATCGCGTTTGGATCGATCGGCCCCGGCCGTACGAACGATGAAGCCCATGTCGTCGGGCACGGTCATCTCTGCGAGAATACTCCGGGCCTTCTGACGAAGGTCGTCTTCCTCGATTTTTCGAGAGACCCCCAGACGGCTCATTCCAGGCATCATCACCAGAAGTCTTCCGGGAATAGACAGATACGTCGTCAGGGTCGGCCCCTTGGTTCCGATGCCTTCTTTGGTCATCTGCACGACCACTTCCTGCCCACGGCGAAGGCACTGCTGAATCGGAGGACGCTCCCTGTGCGAGCGTTTGCGCCCCACGGCCTCCGTCTCGTTCCGCCCTTGGGGAAAGTATTGCGGATGAATGTCCGAAATGTGCAAGAAGCCGTTCTTCGCCAGTCCGAAGTCGACGAATGCGGCCTGGATCGCCGATTCGACGTTCGTCACTCGCCCCTTGTAGATATTGCCTACGTGCGAGGCGATGGACGCCCGCTCGACGTACAGTTCCTCCAGCCGGCCGTCAGACATCACCGCGATGCGGCACTCCTGGTCCTCAGCTGTGTTTATCAGCATTTCCCTTGTCATGCGTTTCCTTTCACGCTTGTTGCTGCGCCCCCCCCCATACTACAGATCACAGATCATGTCAGTGCGGACGACGTCCGCGGCGACCTCGGGGCAGGTCAGGCCGAGCAGAAGGAGCACCTCGTCGACCCGGGGCCACAGATCGCCTTTGGCCCGGGTGGTCCAGTGCAGCTTGGGGCCTTCCAACGCGATCGAATCGATCAGTTCCTTCAGATCGATCGCCAGGCGTCGAGGAGGTTTTCGGGGTCTTTTGGGCGGTCGAAGGCGCTCGGCCGGCCAGGCGTCCGCCTGATTCAGTTCTTCGAGGCGAGAGGCGACGGCGCAACGCCGTTGATCGCCCAACTCCAGTTCGTACCGCATGCGCAGCGGACGAAGCTTGTCGGATTTTCGGATCGGTCGGGGGTGGTCGAAGCGCATCCCTGTCGGCGCGCACCGGTTCATCCGTCGCCGGAGTGTTTCGGCCTCGACCGGTTCGTCCAGTGTCATCACCACCAGGTCGTCCCGGGTGGCCAGGCCCACCGGACGGGCGCAGGCCAGCGACAGCACCGGCCGGGGATTGAAGCCCTGCGTGAAGCGCAAGGGCACCTTCGCCCGGGCGGCGGCGCGCTCGACGGCTCGAACGCAGTCGAGATGCGAGAGAAACCGCAGGTCGCTCTCGACAGTCATCCGTAATGCCCACCGTTGCGGCACGTGTCGCGAAATTCCTTTCCGTCGGGCCCG
>JASLZO010000275.1 GCA_030754805.1 Dehalococcoidia bacterium | reverse complement strand
CGGTCAAGATCAACCTGGCGGTGGCCACCATGGGCCTGGAGATGATGGGCTTCAGGAACGCAATGATGATGAACGCCGAGTTCAAGGCGCTCGCCCATTCGTCCCGCAACGAAGCATTCAGACGCCCGCTCGACGAAGCACAGGAGAGCGGCGGCCTTCGGGCATTTCTCGAGCAACGGGACGGACCGTTCCAGCCGGAACCGTTCGGACCCCGATCGCGGATCCGAACCGATTAGGCTTCGCTGAGTTCTGGCTCTTTCAGCGCTGCCAGGATTCTCTCGGCGGTGATGGGGAGGTCCGTGACGCGTACGCCGACCGCGTCCTCGATCGCGTTCGCTATTGCGGGCGCGGGCATGGTGATTGGGGCTTCGCCGATGCCCCGGACGTTGTAGGGGCCGTGGCCAACCGGTGAGTCCAGGATGATCGACCTGAATTCGGGAAGGTCTCCCTCAGTCGGCAGCTTGTAGTCCGCGAACGATGGATTGATCACCCGTCCGTCTTCGACCGCCAACTCCTCGGTCAACGCCTGCCCCATTCCCTGGGAAGCACCACCTTCGATCTGTCCTTCGAACCCAACGGGATTGATTACCTGTCCCGTCTCGTGGACCGCCGTGTACTTCCGCAGTTTCACCTGCCCGGTCTCACGGTCGACGGAAACCTCGGCGACGTGGGCGACCGCTGACGAATATGCCGGGCTCATCCCTTCGTCGATGTCCCCGACTCCCGTGACGGATTCGCCCGTTCGAGCCGGGATTGATTCGATGGAAACCGACTCGCCGTTAGATCCGTTCACGACGTTCCCGTCGCGCACGCTCGCCGATTCCTCGCTCCACCCTTGTAGTTCGGCCGCAAGCCCAATCAGCTTCCGTTTGAGGTCCTGCGCCGCCTCAGAGGAGGCGATCGTGGTTACCCGGGTGCCCCTACTTCCCCCCACGCCCTGATCTCGAGGTCCGTCCTCTGTCGACCAGGGAACGACCTTGATCCGTTCGGGGTCGATCTCGAGTTCTTCCGAGACGACTTGCGCGAGGACGGTGGCTGTCCCCATGCCGGGGTCGAAGGTCGACATCCTCGCCAGGATCGTCCCGTCTGCCCCTAATTCCACAGTCGCATGGCCCTCAAAGCCGATCTGTCCGTGTTCTGATATCGCGATTCCTGTTCCCACGCCATCGGACGTCTCCGACGAGAAACGCGAAGCTTCGATCGCGACTCGGATGGTCTCCACCAGCCGGTCTTCCCGATCGGCAGGGAGTTGATGTCGGTCATCTTCGCCGCTACTGGTTCGCAGGTTCCGAAGCCGGAACTCGGCCGGATCCATCCCGATCGCTCGAGCCAGCGAGTCCATATGAGACTCCCCGGCGAACGTTGCCTGAACCCCACCCGGCGCACGGTAGTACCCGCCGGGCACGGTGTTCGTATAGACCTGATGCGACTTGATATGGAGATTTGGAACGTCGTAGGACTCGACCATTCCGCGTCCGGACATCTCGCCGAACGGCGGTACAGGGGCATATGCCGCGTACGCGCCGGTGGCGAAGAAACTCTCGATCTCCCAAGCGGTGATGTTGCCGTCCCGTGTGACTCCCGCCTTGACGCGGAACTTGGACGGGTGCCTGGGGTTCATAGCCAGGAACTCCTCGTCGTAATCCATGACGAACTTGACCGGCCGACCCGTCCTCTCGGCAAGGAAATAGCAGACTGCTACGCCGGTGACGTCCAGCTTCCCACCATATCCGCCGCCGAGGTACACAGGATTCAGGATGACGCTGGGCCGTTCGAGACCGACCAGCCGGGCCAGATGGACGCGCCGTGCCATGGGCGCCTGCGTCGATACCCACGCTTGGAGCCGTTTCTGATCGTCAACCAGCACCGTGCATGCGTGGGGCTCAAGGTACGCTTGGTGGACACGGGTCGTGTTGTACGTCTTCTCCACGATCACATCGGCCTTCTCGAAACCCTTTTCGACGTCGCCATGCTCGTCATCCACCACATGAAATGCGTTGCTCGGAGACTCGATCGGAACGACCGCCCGGTACGAGTTGAACTCCGGATGGATTTGGTACGCGTCGGGTCTCGCGGCATCCTCGGGGTCGAAAACCGCCGGGAGTTCCTCATATTCGACTTCGATGAGGTCCAGCGCCCTGAGAGCGGTGTCCTCATCTTCGGCTGCTATCGCCGCCACCTTGTCGCCGATGAATCGCACCCGGTCCCATGAGGCGAGCAAGGGCTCGTCGACGAAGATGTTGCCCCCTCGGAGGTCGCGG
>JASLZO010000274.1 GCA_030754805.1 Dehalococcoidia bacterium | reverse complement strand
TCTCGGGCATTGGAGGACGGATCGCCGCCGTAGGTCCAGGTCATCGCTGCCTCCTAACGACCGAGGGGTCGGGCCGGACCAGCCGACCCGACCCCTTGGTTGTGCTGGGTTGTAGGGGTGCTAGGCGACTGCGTTCGAGAAGAAGTAGCCGAGCGACGAGGCGATCACGTTGAACGCCCACGCCGACTCGATCTCGATGCGATCAGCCCGGAGTTGATCCATGCGGAACCGGGACATCGCAGTCGAGGTGCCGAGGCCACCCGACTGGGCGAGGCCGGTCCACAGGAAGTTGTACCCGCCGGACGGAGCCATGAGGCCCGGTGCGGGTGCCGAGTAGACGAGCAGCGCATCCTTGTCGCCGATCTGAGCGTAGGTCGCCGATGCGCCTTCGTTCGCGGAGTTCTTGATGCCTCGCATGACGAGCACCCGGTCGACTCCGCACACCTTGGCGATCAGATCAGCGGTGATCGAATCGCTGGTCGTGTACTTGAAGCGGTCCACGAAATCTGAGTGGTTCTTCAGAATCGAGAACACGGCGTAGGACATCACCAGTGTGTTCGGCGTGTAGCCGGTCGCACTCAGGACCGTGTTGATCCCGGCCTGGATGTCGGTGATCGGCGTCGAACCCGAGGCGCTCCACAGTGTCCCCGGCGTGGAATCGGTGTCCCACACGCTCGTCGTGAAGTACGACGAAGCCCAATCGACTTCCTGCTTGATGAGCATCTGCTGGGTCAGGTACCGGGTGGCGTCCATGTCCGGCGACAGGGGTGCGTCCGAGTTGGCCCGCACCTGGTCACCGATGTCCTTATGCAGCGCGTAGACGAGCGCCGAGTAGGAGCCGGTCGACAGTCCGTAGCCGGACCCGGCTGACTCGGTTCCGTCGGCACGCGGTTGCACGTTGTCGCGGAAGAAGTCGGCTTGGGTGTATGTGAAGAACTTGTCCGACTGCTTCTGGACAGGCACCGATGGGAAGGCGCGTGAGGCCACAAAGTTGTCTGCCTCCTGCATGAAGGCGATGGACATGTTCGTCAATATGGCATCGACGTGAACGTCGTTTTGTGTTGGCTGGGGCATGGTTCAGTCCTCCTATGCCGCTCGGCAGTTCGTGATGTTCAGAATCATCGTCGTCGTCTCACCGGCGGAAGCAGCCTCGACACACTGGCCGGTCATGTAGACCGTGGTGTCGGTTCCGGGCGAAATGGCGTCAGCCTGAGCGTCGGCGGAAGTCCCGATGAAGTTGCCTGCGGCAAGGGTGCCGTCGGCCACAACCTTCGAGACGCCGGAGATGCGGACCACGGCCTGCTCACCCGACTCGGGATCGTTCTGCAAAATCCCGATCGGTGCATTCGTGATCGCCGTAGCCACGTTCACCGTCGTGGCCGAAGCCAGGACAACGAAGTGGTACTGCTTGCCGGACAGGTCCGCTGCCGCGGTGAAGGTGCCGATGTCGACACCTGGTGATTCGTATGCCATGTCAGGCTCCTAACTCGTCGACGTAGCGTGCGTAGAGGTCGGGGTTTTCCACCGCTACCTCACCGATTGCCTTCTCGATCGAGTCGGCGTGACCGGCCTCGACCTTCGACTGCGCCATCGCGTGGATCTGGCCGTAGGCATCGTCAACGCCCGAGGACGTATCGGTGCCGAGTTCTTTCAGGATTCCGGTTTCGCCGAGGGCGACCGCGCATCCGTCGAGGATCGCCTCTAGGGCGTCTGCATCCTCGGGGCTGTGGTCACGAATGCTGCGAAGCACCGGGGCGAACTCGGTCGGCGACAACTCGGGCAGAATCGCCCAGGTGTGAGCCTTCTGAGTCGCCTTCTCCAGTTCACGCTCGGCACGGACCTGCTCCGTTTCAGCACGGGCCGCGTCGAGGGCTTTCTGGAGTCCGTCGAGTTCCTTGCGGAAATCCTCGGACGGTTCTTCGGCAACAACCTCGTCCTCGACCGGAGCCTCGTCGGTGTATTCCGACATCTTGTTCGCCTCCTGGTGGGGGTCGGTGGTGGTGGACGCCTCGATCGTGTCGGCCAGTTCCGCTTCGAGCGGATCGTCGCTGGATTTCATCACCAGCCAGCCTTCGGTGAGGGTCGCAGGATGATCCACGCCTGAAATCTCTTTCAGTTCTAGGTCAACCAGTTTGCGGGATTTGCCCACAGGTGCGCTCCTCGGTCGAGACGCGGGAAGAATAACACCGATGTCATTCGATGTGTGGATACGTCCCCGGATTTTCTCCGTCGCCGTCACTGGGGGTTAGGTCACCGTGTCGATCG
>JASLZO010000273.1 GCA_030754805.1 Dehalococcoidia bacterium | reverse complement strand
GGACGCTGCTCAGGGACGATGCCGCCGCCTCGGTGAGGGGCGACCATGGCTGACACCTCCACCCGTGTCCGTTCGAGGCGCCTTTCAGGTCGGACACCCGTTAACGGCCCGAGGCGCCGGAGTCCGTTCCGGCGACCGACGATCATCGTCCTGGAACTCCTCGGGATGCTGGCCTTCTGGCACTTGGCCGTCGTGACCTTCGAATGGGTCAATCCACTCTTCTACCCACCGCCCGGCAAGGTCCTCGGGGCCCTGGGGGACTTGTGGGAAGAGGGAGTCCTGGCCGAGAACATCCGGTTCAGCGTCACCGTTTGGAGCAAGGGCTACCTTATCGGTGCCGTGTCCGGTGTCGCCTTCGGTGTTCTGATGGGAACGTCGAACGCGACCTACCGACTCGGGGCGCCGATCGTGTGGTCCCTCTGGGCGACGCCGCTGATCGCTCTCCGACCGATGACAGCAGTCTGGTTCGGGTTTGGTGACCGGCCGATCATCTTCCTCGTCTTCCTGGGGACCTTCTTCCCGATCGCCCTCAACACCGCCGCCGGCGCCCGGGAGGTCGACGGCAACCTGATCCGGTCAGCACGGGTGTTCGGAGCCAACCGTTGGGAGGAGTTCAGGAAGATCCGGCTTCCCTGGACCCGCCCATACATCTTCGCCGGCATGCGCCTGGCGATCCCGACGAGCATCATCGCCCTCCTCATCGGAGAGTTGCTGGGCTCCTCGAAAGGTCTAGGCGCGTTGATCACCCTGAACACCAGTCGATTCCGGACTGACCGGACGTTTGCCGTGATCCTCGTGCTGGTTCTGCTGTCCGTGACCCTCGTCCAAATCGTCGAGGCCCTCGACCACCGCCATCGGGGCGGAACCCAGGAGCGAACGCTCGGACCCCGAGTCGCCAACCTCGTGGACCGGAGCGGTGGGAATGTCCGCCGCCGAACTTTCATCCGGAACCGGACAGCCCGCCGGCTCATCTCGAAGGCGGGTTGGAACGCCGCCGTCGTGGTCGAGGTCGGAATCGTCGTCCTGGTCTGGGAGTTTCTGATCAGTGGGCTGCAGGTGTGGAATTCGCGTCTTTTCCCTCCACCGTCGGAATTGTTCAGCGCCTTTGTCGACCTCGTCTCATCGGGACGGTTCGGCGAACACTGGGTGTTCAGTATGAAGAACGCCCTGTACGGGTTCCTGCTTGCGACCATCGTCGGCATCGCCGTCGGGCTGCTCATGAGCAGTTCTCGTTGGATCGACGACATCCTCGGGCCTCCGTTCTGGACGGCGTACTCCACGCCACGGATCGCCCTCCAGCCCCTGCTCGTCATCTGGATGGGGTTCGGGTCGGGCCCGAAGATCCTGATCATCTTCCTCATGGCGGTGTTTCCGGTCGCCCTCAACACGATGGAAGGCCTTCGAACCGTCGACCGGTCGCTCCTCCGCGCCGCCGAGGTCTACGGGGCGAATCGTCTCCAGCGCTTCGTGAAGGTCGAGTTGCCTGCCGCCGTCCCGCTCATTCTCACAGGCATTCGGATGGGTGTCGCCAGGGCCATGGTCGGTGTCGTGGTTGGCGAGTTCATCGGCGGCAGCAAGGGGCTGGGCTACCTGATCGACCGCTCAGCCTTCGAGTTCGAGCTCGACACGGCGCTCGCGCTGACCGTGTTGCTTGTGGTGATGGCGAACATCGGCATGTTCCTCGTCGACGTCGTGCGACGCGTGGTCGCTCCCTGGTACTCGATGACGGCGTGAGGGTCCGTGAGATCTCGTAACGGAGAAACAGCAATAAACCAAGACTCAACTCCTAAGGAGGAGAGATGAAATTAAGACAAGTATTGACGTCGTCGCTCGTGGCGCTGCTGCTAGCGACTTCTTGTGGGAGTGACGGTGCGAGTCCGAGCGAGACGACTGCTCCGGTGACCACCGCTGCTCCAACTACTACCGCTCCTCCCGAGACCACGGAAGCACCCGATATCGGTGCTGCGGAGAAGGCGGATCTGGCGATTGGTATTCGGATTCCGAATGTCGGTTCGAATGCTCCGCTCTTCGTTGGTATCGATCAGGGCTTCTATGCCGATGAGGGATTGACGATTGAGATCGTCGAGACCGAGTCGGTTCGTGAGGGTCTGGTCGGCGGCAGCTTGGACTTCGCGTTGGCGGAGTCGATGGATGTTGTCGATGCGGCCAGCATCGGTGTGCCGATCTCGATCATTGCGGGGTATCGGAACCGTCAGCCGTTCTATGTGGCGACGCATTCGTCGATCGGGTCGCCGGAGGACCTTGCGGGCAAGGACAT
>JASLZO010000272.1 GCA_030754805.1 Dehalococcoidia bacterium | reverse complement strand
TCCATCCCGACTATGAAGACGTTCCGGAACTCCAGGCCCTTCGCCTGATGGAGCGTGATAAGCGTAACGGCGTCCGGTCCGTCTTCGGCCAACTGGTCGAGATCACTAGAGAGTGCGGCCGTCTCGAGGAAAGCCGAAAACCCCTCGCCAGGTGGCAGGTCCCGGTACTCGGACGAGATCGATCGGAGTTCCAACACGTTGTCCCAACGGTCCTCCCCATCGTCGTCGGCGAGGACGTGGTCGCGGTATCCGCTCTTGGACACGACTTGGTCGAAGAAGGTAAGGACATCCATCTCCTGGCTGAACTCTATGAGGGTATTGATGAGCGAAACGAACGCCCTGAGCGGACCCTCAGTTTGCCTGGGTACCGTCGGTTTCCCGGCCAGCGATCCGGTGGGGGCACGGCCACCGATCAAGTCGGCGTCCTCTCCCTCCGGCGTGACGGCCATCTGCATCGCTGCGTAGAGCGGGAGATTGTAGGAACGCGCCCACTGGGCGAGGGTATGGATTGTCTTGCTGCCGATCCCACGTGTGGGAACGTTGACGATGCGGGCCAGACTCACGTCATCGAACGGGTTGTAGACGACGCGGAGGTAGGCGAGAACGTCCTTCACCTCGCGCCGTTCCCAGAATCGCAGGCCGCCGATGATCCGGTACGGGATGCCGGCCCGTACGAAGGCTTCCTCGATGGCGCGTGATTGTGCGTTGGTACGGTACATGATGGCGGAGTCGGCGTAGGAATCCGATTCGTCGCGGACGAGGCGCTCGACCTCGCCGGCGACGAACAGCGCTTCCTCCTGCTCGTTGTAGCCCTCGGAGAGTACGAGGGGGTGGCCAGAGCCCTTTTCTGTCCAGAGCTTGACGTCTTTACGTTGCTGATTGCCGGTGATCACCTTCATCGCAGCGTCCAAGATGGTCTGCGACGAGCGGTAGTTGCGCCCGAGCAGGATGGTCTTTGCGCCTTCGAAGTCGCGTTCGAAATCGAAGACGTTACGGACATCGGCGAACCGCCAGGAATAGATCGACTGATCCGGGTCGCCTACGACGGTCACGTTCCGGTGGTGGTCGGCCAACTGCTTCGTGAGCGTGTACTGGGAGCGGTTGGTGTCCTGCCATTCGTCGACGAAGACATGGAGATAGCGCTGTTGGTAGCGGCGGAGGACCTCGTCGTCTTTCTGGAAGAGAAGGACCGGGAGGAGGAGCAGGTCATCGAAGTCGACGGCATGGCTCTCACGGAGCAGCGCGTCGTACCGCTCGTAGGCCCGGTTGATGACCTCGTCGAAGTAGCTGGCCCGCTGGCGTCCGTGATCCTGCACGGTCAGGAGCTGGTTCTTTGCCCCCGATATGGCGTTGTGAACGACTGGCGGTGTGAAGTTCTTGCCTACTCCGATGTCTTGGAGCGCGCGTTTGACGACCTCGCGCTGGTCATCCTGGTCGTAGATGACGAAGTCCTTCGGAACGCCGATGCCCTCGCCGTAGGCCCGGAGTATACGGGCCCCGAGGTTGTGGAACGTGCCGACGGTCAGTTCGCTGACGCGCTCTCCGAGAAGCGCTTCGAGACGCGAACGCATTTCCCGTGCCGCTTTGTTGGTGAAAGTCACGGCGAGGATGCGGTGCGGTGTAACGCCCAGAACCCGAACGAGGTAGGCGATCCGGTGCGTGATGACGCGGGTTTTGCCAGACCCCGGCCCGGCGACGATAAGGAGCGGCCCGCCGACCGATTCGACGGCATCGCGCTGCTCATCGTTGAGATCTTCGAGCAGGCGGCGGGCGGCTTCCGTGGTCATAAGGGAGGGTTACCCAGAATAGCAGCCATGGACGGTCTTGAACCCACGGACAGGACCAATCTTGCGGCGCGGTGGCCATGATCAATATGGCGTCGAGCCGACAGCGATTGGACCGGGGTCGATCCGCGTGAGCCGGCTAGTCGGTGGCGTAATCGGTGCGGTTGGCTTTACGCTCCCCACCGAGTGGTAATTAAGTGACGAGGAGTGCGGCCCTGCCTCTCACGGCGGTCGCCAGCGAATGAAGAGACTGAAGGGGAGGGATATGACCAGCGGAGAAATGACCGCCGAGTTAGTGACGATCACCGGTCACGGCGGGACACGCGCTGGCTTAGGTTTGCGTTCGGCCAAAGACGAGTTACGTGGCCCCTCCTTCCCCAGAGAGGGGCCACTGTCGAATCCGGTGTTCTGCTAAGCGGGTCGTGGGGGCATGAAGGCGGCGAAGGGGTTCGGCATCACCTTCATTGGGACTTCGATCAGCGCCGGTGCGTTGGAGTCCAGCGCCTTTC
>JASLZO010000271.1 GCA_030754805.1 Dehalococcoidia bacterium | reverse complement strand
GTCGATGGCCTTCGATCTTCCAACACAGACTGGATATGACTCTGATGAGCCGATTGCATTCGGCGAGGTCGGGAAGGTTGGCGTACCGATCGCGAACCTGGAAGACATGTCAGTCGTCTTCGACGGGATCGACCTGGGTCAGGTGTCCACGTCCATGACCATCAACGCGACTGCCTCTCTGCTTCTGGCCTACTACATTGCCGTGGCCAAACGACAGGGCGTCGCACCGAAAGACATCAGAGGCACCGTTCAGAACGACATCTTGAAGGAATATATCGCCCGCGGTACGTATATCTTCCCGCCGCATCCGTCGATGCGCTTGGTCACTGACGTGTTCGAGTACTGCGCTTCGGAAACCCCGCTTTTCAACACTATCTCGATCAGCGGCTACCACATGCGAGAGGCAGGTTGCACCGCCGCCCAGGAAATTGGGTTCACGCTGGGGCACGCCATCGCCTATGTCGATGCGGCCGTAGCGGCAGGCCTCAAGGTCGACGACTTCGCTCCCCAGGTTGCCTTCTTCTTCGTCTCCCAAAGCAATCTCCTCGAAGAGGTCGCGAAATTCCGCGCTGCTCGGCGCCTGTGGGCGAGAATCATGGTCGAGCGCTTCGGATCCACGAACCCTCGCTCGCAGATGTTGCGGTTCCACACGCAAACCGCCGGCGTGACGCTGACCGCCCAACAACCGGATAACAACGTTGTCAGGTCGACACTTCAGGCACTCGCTGCAGTCCTTGGGGGGACCCAATCACTGCACGTGAACTCGAAGGATGAAGCGCTCGCGCTGCCAACCGAGGAGTCCGTCACGGTCTCGCTGCGAACGCAACAGGTTCTGGCCTACGAGTCCGGTGTAACGGACACGATCGATCCATTGGCCGGTTCTTACTACATCGAAAAGATGACCGACGAGCTGGAACGTGAGGCTCGGCGGTACATAGAAAAGATGGACCAGATCGGTGGCGCTGTCGTCGGGATCGAGCAGGGTTATCAACAGCAGGAGATCCAAAACTCGGCGTACAAGTTCGCGGTTGAAGTTGAGGAGCGGAAGCGGACGGTCGTGGGCATAAATGCATTCGCATCCGACGAAGAGGACCAGATCGAGATCCAGCGCATTGATCCGGAGGAGCGCAACCGCCAGATCACACGGCTTCAAAAAGTTCGGACGACGCGCGATCAGAGCAAAGCCAACGCCGCTCTTGTGAACCTCGAGCGCGTTGCGCGAAGCACGGACAACACGATGCCGGCGATTCTAGAGGCGGTCGAGTCCTACTGCACGACCGGTGAGATCTGCGACGTCCTCCGAAAAGTCTTTGACGTACACCACGAGACCGTGGTCGTCTGACCACCTTCGCGAGGAGGACACGTGTTCAAGAGGATTGATCATATCGGCATTGCGGTGCGTGATATACAAGCCGCGGCAGAGAAGTTCGAGCGGGCGTATGGTCTGACCGTCGCAGCCCAGGAAGAGATCGAAGACCAGCAATTGATCGCAGCCCTGGTTCCGACCGCCAACGTGCGCTTCGAGTTGATGCAACCGACCACGTCGGACAGCGTCGTCGGCCGGTATATCGAACGCCGTGGCGAGGGGATCCACCACGTGTGCTTCGAGGTCGACGATATCCGGTCCGAGATCGAGACACTCAAGGGACGGGACGTGCAGCTGATCCAAGGCGCTCCCCGAGAAGGGTTCGTGGGCGAGGTCGAATTCATCCACCCGAAATCCGCCCGAGGGGTATTGACGGAGATCGCCCAGGTCACACGGCGAACCGAAACGGATACTGATCTGAAGTTGCACCACATCACGATCGCGACGCCAGACCGAGACGAAGCGGCGGCGACGTGGTCGAAGAACTTCGGCCTTCCTATCACCCGCAAGACCGAACGTGAGGGCGCGCCGATCGCGACTGCCTGGCTCGATGCCCGAGACGCCCAGGTCGAGTTTGCTCAGCAAACCTCTGATTCTGGTCCGCTTGCTCGCGCCATCGAATCACGCGGCGAAGGTGTGTACGGAATCGCCCTCGATACGGAAGATGCACCAGCCCTGGCCGCAAAGTTGACCTCCGAAGGACTACGAGTGGTAGAGGATGCCGAAGGCGACAATGTTATCCGCGTCGTCCACCCCCAAGACTTCTTCGGAACCTTGATGATGATCCTGCAGCGAGAGAGTTAGCCGACGGCATGTTTCGTCACCTGGACCATATAGGGATTGCCGTCCAAGATCTTGACCGGGCCGTCAGGCGCGTTGAAGAGGTCCTGGGGCTCAAGGCGGCAGTGATCGAAGAGATCGAGGACCA
>JASLZO010000270.1 GCA_030754805.1 Dehalococcoidia bacterium | reverse complement strand
CGCATCGCGAAGAATCTCCGGAGCCATATATGAAGGGAGCGGCGTCTGCATCGACGAACGGATCAGGGATTGGACGGCTTCGGCGAGGAGCGAAACCCCGGCTCCGGCCAGTTGAGTCCTGCCTTCATCCGACAGGTGAACGTTGATCGGACGAATGTCACCGTGTAACGCGCCGGCGCTGTGGACCGCGTCGACAGCTTCGGCGACGTCGGCAATCGAGTCCAAAGCACGGCCGAGTTCGAGACCCTCTGGCAGCAAGCCCTTGAGTGTCGGGTCGCCTGAGTCCTCTGAAATGATCCAAAGATCGCTGTCGGACCCTCCGACCTCGCGGACGCGGAGGGCGTTCGGATGCGCAACCTGTGAGATATTGGCCATCACGCCCCGAAACCGATCGACGGCCCCCGAATCTTCGAGGACGTGGGCCCGGGGAATTCTGATCAGGTACGAGCCGTCCCCACTCTTGTCCCGAGCGCGATAGACGGCGTAGAGACCGCTGCCACTCAGGGCCTCCAGGCGTTCGTATCGATCAGTCAGATTGGCGGCGAGGGTCGTCATTGGCGATTGGCAGTGCCATTCTATTCGTGGTGCGAATTCGGGGCAAACGAACGGCCCCCAAGGTGGAGGTGCAAGATGCTCCTCGTTTTCTACGGGGAAGACGGTTATTCGCGCGCCGAGGCTATCCGCGAGTTGCGTGAGAACCTCGGTGACCCAGAGACCGCATCGCTGAATGCCACTGTCATCCGCGCGGATGATGCGAACCCCGCTGAGGTTTTCGCACAAGCTTCGGCGGTCCCATTCCTCAGCCCCGGACGTCTAGTGGTCGTCGAAGGCCTGCTGGCAAAATTCGAGGCCGGAACGACCACGGGTCGCGTTGATGGAACCCGGCCGCGGCGGACGGCTCGAGGCGCCCGAAAGTCGGTGACGGAGGACGACAAGTCGAAGCTTAGTGGTTGGGAAGCCGTGGCCACAGAGGCCCCCTCCCTTCCGGCGTCGAACTCCCTCGTGTTCTCGGATGGAGAGATCTCGCAGTCGAACCCGCTGTTGAAGTTGTTGGTGCCGGTCGGTGAGGTGCGGCGTTTCGACCGCTTGACCGGCGGAGAAACCGTCAATTGGGTTCATCGTCGGGTTGGGGAATTGGGCGGCCAGATCCGACCAGACGCTGCGAACGAACTTGGCCGGATTGGAGCCGGGGATCTCTGGAGCCTGGATGCCGAACTCACGAAACTCACGCTCTACGCTGGTGATTGGCCGGTCACAATCGAAGACATCGCGGTGCTGGGCAGCCTCGTGAAACAGGAAAGCATGTACCCCTTGGTCGATGCCGTCGTCGAGGGAAGGTACGGAGAGGCCAGGGTCCACCTCGATCGTATCCTCGATGATCCGAGGATGATGAGGTCGTGGTTCACAATGCTTGCGGATCAGGTCCGGCGCCTGCTGATTGCGAAGGACCTGACGAATCGGGGAGCCACCCACGCCGAACTGTTGGAGGGGCTGGGAACTCGATCCGACTTCGCCGCCAGAAAATCGGTCGGGCAAGCGAACCGATTATCGATGAAAGATCTGATCGAGATGCACGAACGACTCTTGCAGCACGAGCTTGCTTTTAAGACGGGCCAGATGGACGAGAGCACGAGCATGGAACTGCTGCTCACCGACCTCTGTAAAACTGCCGCCAGGACCAGCGTCGTCTAGTCGGGTTCCTGCTCAACCCGAGCCTTCTGGAAGATAGGGTTGTAGCACGTCACGGAGTGGTCTGGTTCTATCGACTTTAGGAGTGGCATCGGAGACGTCCGACACTCGTTCGTCGCTTTGTTGCAACGAGGTATGAACGGGCACTCGTCGACGGGATCCTTCAAGTCTGGGGGCTGACCTGCTACAGGTCGGAGATTTCGGTCCAACGGGTCGTCCAGCCTGGGGACCGCATTGAGCAAGGCCCATGTGTAGGGGTGTGCCGGGCGTTTGTACAGCGCGACCGTTTCAGCTTCTTCCATCATCCGGCCGCCGTACATCACGAGCACTCGGTCCGCGACCCGTGCCACCACGCCGAGGTTGTGGGTGATCAAGATCACCGCGGTGCCACGATCGCGGCTCAGCGCGTAAATCCGTTCGAGCATCTCGGCCTGGAGCGTGGTGTCTACTGACGACGTGGGCTCGTCCGCGATGAGCAACTCCGGCTCCATGATGAGCATCATCGCCAGCATCACGCGCTGACACATCCCCCCGCTGAGCTGCCATGGATAGGAGTCCATGACCAGGCGCGGCTCAGGCATCCCGACGCTTCTCAGGGAATCCAGCG
>JASLZO010000026.1 GCA_030754805.1 Dehalococcoidia bacterium | reverse complement strand
GACATTGAGATACCAACAGGGAACACTGGTTCGAGACAACACAGGGACGTAGGGTTGAGCAGCGAGCAGGATCAGGAGGAAGAATGGCCTGGCAGTCCGGAGTAGCGAACTTTCAGAAAGACTCGCAGCAGGTGGGTCAAGTGCGGGTGACCGAGGACGGCGTGGTAACGCTGGACCCGGCAGCCGCGTCGGACTTGATGGGGGTAATCCCCCAGCTGAACAATCAGCAGCAACGTGGTGAGAATCCAGACTGGCCGACCGCGGCCGAGTGGGCGGAGGCCCGGAAACTGGAGCGGGAGGCCGAGGCGGACCTCGCGGCAGACACCGACTCCATGGACGACCCCGTCCGCATGTATCTGCGAGAGATCGGGCGAGTCGACCTTCTGAATGCACGGCAGGAGAAGACCCTAGCGCGACATATCGAGGGTTGGAAGGCGCTCCAACTGATGGAACGTGGCTTCCACGCGGAGACGGGCCGGCCGCCGCGGATCCCGGACCTTGCGACGCACCTCCTGGAACGTCTGACCCCCCACGTCGAGATCGTGGATATGCTCACGTTCCAGATGGAGCTGGAAGAGCCGGTCAGCATCCTCCAGATGAAGGAGGACCCCGAGGTCGCCAAGATCATCGATGTCGAGATGCACCACGAGATGGCGGAGGAATGGGCGGAGCGTCTGCAGCGAGACCCGGAGGATGTAGAGAGTGACATCCGGGTGATGTCACTGGCGCGCTGGCTACTGCCGACGCCGGTGCTGCACGCGACGGAGCCGAGCCTCCGGATATCCGGCATCCCGACCTTCCTGGAAACGACGGACATGCAGGAATCGATCCGCCCGGTCGAGCGTGAGTGCTGGTCGTACCTGGCCGGCATCCGCCGCGACGGTGAGCGCGCCCAACGACAGCTGATCGAGGCCAACCTCCGGCTGGTGGTGAGCGTGGCGAAGAAGTACATCGGTCGTGGGATGGGTCTCCTGGACCTGATCCAGGAAGGGAACATCGGCTTGATCCGCGCGGTCGAGAAGTTCGACTACCGCAAGGGCTACAAATTCTCGACCTACGCGACGTGGTGGATCCGGCAGGCGATCACGCGATCCATCGCCGACCAGGCGCGGACGATCCGTATCCCGGTCCACATGGTCGAAACGATCAACAAGCTGCTCCGCGAGAACCGGCGCCTAGTCCAGGACCTGGGACGGGAGCCGACGACGGAAGAGATCGCGACGGAGATGGAGATTACACCGGAACGGGTCCGCGAGATCTTGAAGATTTCCCAGGAGCCAGTGAGCCTGGAGACGCCGATCGGTGAGGAGGAGGACTCCCACCTGGGCGACTTCATCGAAGACCGAACGGCGCTGGCCCCAGCCGACGCGGCCTCGTACCAGTTGTTGAAGGAGCAGATCAGCGACGTCCTGCATACGCTGAGCGGCCGCGAGCGCCGCGTGCTGCAGTTGAGGTTCGGCCTCGAAGACGGACGGAGCCGAACGCTGGAGGAGGTCGGACGCGAGTTCAGCGTGACACGAGAGCGGATCCGGCAGATCGAGGCGAAGGCGCTCCGGAAGCTGCGGCATCCGACGCGGTCACGACGGTTGAAGGATTTCCTCGGCTAACCCGCTCGTAGTTCAGGCGATCAACGGCGGGCCTCACGGCCCGCCGTTTTTCTGTGCGGTGATGGGCGGGGAGCCCGTGACCACCGGACGTTGATTGGGGGTAAGAGATCCTGGGCCCTTCGCTTCGCTCGAGGGCGACAGGGGTCGGGCGGGTTCCTTAGGGGAGGACCCCGGTAAGGTCGAAGAGGTCACCGGGTTGGAGGTCGAGTTCATTGGCTACTCCGGCGTTGACCTCCAGCGCGTAAAGCGCGGGGCCTTCGGAGGTGTAGCGAGTGAGGAAGGCGTCCTGGACTCCGGGTTCCGGCTGCATGGTGTGGATGCTGACGATGGTGCCGTTCCCGTCCAGGTAGATGAGGTCGAGCGGGATGAGCGTCCCTTTCATCCAGAAGCTCCGGCGGCGTTCCCGCGAGAAGACGAACAGCATCCCCGCGTCCGGGTCCAGGCGATCTCGGGCCGATAGGCCATGGGATTGCTCTTCGAATGTGATCGCAAACTCAATACGGAACGGTTGGTCTCCGACCATGAGGACCGCATCACCGAGCGGCGGTTGCCTGGTGGGGGTCGGCTCTAGGCGGAGTGTCGGGGTGTCGACGGTTGTTGCGGTGGCAGTTGGAGCTGGTGTTGACTTCGGGTCGGCGATTGTAGGGGTGGATGGAGTCGGACTGGGTGCGACGTAGGGCGTGGGAGCTGGGCCGCGTCCAAGATCGCTAGATGTCCCTTCGCAGGAGGGGGCCGTAATCACGAGAAGGGCGCCGAGGGCGGCTAGAGACGTGGTTCGAAACGATCGGCGAGCGACCATGTCACCACCCTAGCCGGTTACGCGGCGGATGGAGTGCCCAGGGAAGCGGTACCTAGTGCAGGCGGGTGGGAGGTGGGGTTGTCGGACGCGCATGAGAACGGTTGTATCATGCGAAGCGTTCGTTCAGGTGGGGGATCGGGACGGGCTTGTCGTTCGTGTCGGGGTGTGGCGCAGACCGGTAGCGCACCTGCCTGGGGGGCAGGGGGTCCCCGGTTCAAATCCGGGCACCCCGACCACTAGTTAGATAGACCTGCTGTTACCACCCTGCTACCACTTCAGGCAACGAGCGAGTTGCTAGGTACCACGTCGTCGGACGGCAATACCCATGGCGACGGAGCGCCTGCCGAGCGCCCGTTAGCGTGGGAGGCCGAGCCCTCGCTGGGCGATGAGACCAGGTGAGAGCAGGATTCCGCCGCCACCGGCGTACCCGGTGACCATGCTGAGCGCGTAGTTCGTGCCGTACATCCCGTTGTCCGGGGAACGCTTCTCTCCCTGCAGGAGGGTGCGGTAGGGTCCCATGATCTCCGCCAGCGTGGGCCACAGATGGAACTTGGCCATCACTGAGCCGTAGAAGTTGGCAATCAGGCTCTCGGTCTGCGGCACCTCGCCCTTGGATTGGAGCCAAATCAGCCGCAAAGAAAGCGCACGGCCCACCTCAACGCGGACCCGAAGGTCGGCCAGCTTGTGTCGAGCGATGGGGTCATCGAGCACGGACTTGCCGTGGAACTTCAACTTGCGGGCCATCGCGAGGAATTGGTCCAGGACGGCGATGTTGCGCGCGCCGGTGCCACCCGCGCGCTCGAAGTTGAGCGTGGTCATGGCGGCATACCAACCCCGGTTGACCTCGCCGATAATCTGGCGCTTCGGGACACGAACCTCGTCCATGAAAACCTCGTTCCAGCGCCGCCGACCGAACATGTCGTACAGGGGACGAAGGGTGATGCCGGGCATCTGCTCCCCCTCGTCGTTCTTGAGTTGCATGATCAGGTACGTGATGCCGCGGTGCTTGGGCGCCGAGGGATCAGTCCGTGTCAGAACGTGATACCAGTTGGCGTAGTGGGAGCCGGACGACCAGATCTTCTGCCCAGTGACAACGAAGTCATCGCCGTCCTCGACGGCGCGTGTGGACAGGCTGGCAAGATCCGTGCCGGCGTTCGGCTCGGAGAAGCCCTGCGCCCAGTCGATCTCGTTCTTGGCCATCTTCCCGAGGAATTCGGTCTTGATGGCGTCGTCGGCGTGATACATGATCGCGCCGGTGATATTGGCGCCTGGGCTGCCCGCTGGCGCGCCGGCGTACGCAAGTTCATCCGCGTACACGACTTGCTTGGTCAGAGAAGCTCCGCCGCCGCCAAACTCCTTTGGCCAGGACATGGTCCAGTAGCCCTTCTCGACAAGCTTCTTCTGGAATGCATCAGCATGAGCGCGGTACTCCGGGTTGTCAAAGTCGTAGCTGAAGACGTTCAGGTCGGTGTTGTAGTCCCTGGGGTCCCACTCTTCCCTGACGAACGCGCGAACCTCTTCGCGAAATGCTTCGTCTTCCGGACTGAACGTGAAGTCCATCAGCCATCCTCCCGAATCACACCGCCTTTGTCGTGACCAGTTGAGAGTTTAGCAACTGTGTGCTCGGGGGGAGCCCGATACTGTCTTTTCTTCGTCCCATGAGGGGCTCTAGGGTTAGGGGTGTAGACCACGACAACGTCTGAGAAGCCAAAAGATGCGAGCGATAGTCGTCAGAGAAACAGGCAGCCTCGATGCTCTCGTGTTCGAGGGTCTACCGGACCCCGAGCCGTCCGTGGGTGAGGGGGCCATGAAGGTCTCCGCACTGGGGGTAAGTGGCGGGGACGTCAACCAAACTCAGCCGGGCGAGCCAGCTCCATCGAGTCACCATTTTATCATTAATCCAAGCCCACTGGCGGCGCAAAGGACGCGACCGCTCGTCCCCGGGTAAGCACGGCCTGTCCCGGACCCAATCGTTTTCCCCACCGACCGATCTCGCATCTTGCGCGGGCACTCGCACCGCGATCAAGCCTATCGATTGGTCAAGCCGCAAAGCCGCATCGGCGATCCGCGTAGGGTGCCATCCGTTTGTTGTCCGAATGGTGTGAAGCAGCCAAGCTTCCGCCCATGACCGCTCATCACGAGGACCCGCACCGCGGGCCCGTCTACGAGGTGAATCCGAGCCTGATCCGTTGGCCCGGTGCGACGGAGCCGGACGGGACCGACCGTGGTTGGGTTGACCTTCGATATTTCCGAGCATGGACCGGGGACACGATCCGTGTGAAGTGGGGGCCACTTGCAGGACTCGAGGGGCAGGTGACAGGAAAGACATGGGGATCTCCGAGCGGGTGCAATGACTGCACTCACCAGCCGTGCTACAAAGTCCGTGACCCCAAGACGGGGCACGAGGTGAAGGTCGCCTGGAACCAGTTCGTGGTACTGGGCGGAGACGTTCCGGAAAAGCTTCCGCGGTGGCAACCGGACGGGCCGCGTCCAGACGCGGCGACGCGTGAGGAGGCGTTCATCTCTCGGTTGCTAAGCCAAAATCAGCCGGGGCACTGGCACCGATAGCATTCCGTGAGGAGCAGATCGGCGCTTTCGTTACGGGACCCCGGAGAAGCCGCGGGCGTTGAACAGCGGGGCTTCGAGGAGCGGTCCCGAGTGTCGCTTCTTGATCCGCGGTCGATTCCGGAACTATGCGAGGGCAGCCAGCCAGTGCCATGCGCCGGCGACGACGTCGACCGCTCGGTACTCGTCGAGCGACTGAAATCCGTGCAGGACGACCTCCTGAGCCTCCTTCAATGCGACGAGCGGGGCAAGCCAGAGCGCGGCATTCAGACGAGTCCACGCGTACCCGGGCCTGAACCGCGCGGCCGTGGCCACAAACAACACCCAGAACTCGAAGACGTTCGGGAAGAAGAGCAAGACTTCTCGCTCGCCAGTGATCTCGAACGCAGCGACGCCGACGATGCGGTAGGCGAAGAGTCCGATGCCGACCGACCGACTCGTGCCGTTCCAGCGCAGTACGACCACGAGGAACATGGCCATGTAAACAAGGTCGAGCCGCTTGTCCAACGACTGGTAATCCGAGACTCCTCCGAGATCCAGGAGATTCATCATGAACAGGTCGGAGAAGTCGACCATGATGGCCACGATGGCGCCGGCAAACGGCCACACGAGCACAGGGAGCGAACCTGCTACACGCGCGACAGTGATCAGCAGTTCTTCGGCGGTCATCGCATACTGTCCCAAGTTTCGTCAAGAGTGGTCGACCGAAGGGGTATTATTTGGTTTCGGTGGAAGGCTCCATAGGCCCGGGTCGTCGGTTGGGGGAGACAGGACAGATTAAGGAGGCCACGAGGTGGCAACAGCAACCGAGTATCGCGTAGTTGGGAAGCCTGTTCCGCGTGTGGACGCCGAGGAGCGCGTTCGAGGGAAGGCGGTCTATGCGCCCGACCTGACGCTACCGGGTTCGCTCCACTGCAAGATCCTGCGGAGCCCGTATGCGAACGCGAAGATCATGAAGCTGGACACGTCTCGTGCCGAGGCGCACCCAGGCGTGAAGGGAATCGTGACGTACGCGGACCTGCCGCCATTGGACACGGCCGGCGGCGAGGTCGGCGGTGAGGTAACGCTCGACGCCAGGTATCTCCGCCAGTTCCTGCTGGCGGAGGACCGGGTGTTGTTCCATGGGCACCCGATCGTGGCGGTGGCCGCGACCAACCCGCACATCGCCGAAGAGGCGTTGGATCTGATCGATATCGAGTACGAGGTGCTGAAGCCGGTGGTGAGCATCGAGGACGCGATCAAGCCGGACTCGCCGATCATCCATCCGGAGCTACGCACGCGAAGCGTCGGCGGTCGGGGCGACGAGCCGACGAACGTCTCCGTCCACATGAACCTGGCCCGCGGTGATGTGGAGAAGGGCTTTGCGGAGGCCGACGCCACGCTGGAACGCGAATATCGCGTCGGCATGGTCCACCAGGGGTACATCGAGCCACAGGCCTGCAGCATCGAGGTCGACACCAACGGCCAGATGACGATCTACACGACGACGCAGTCGCACTTCAGCACGAAGATGCAGAATGCGTCGATCCTCCAAATGCCGCAGAACAAAATCAAGGTGGTGCCGCTAGAAATCGGTGGCGGCTTCGGGGGGAAGGGCTTCACGGTCCCCGAACTTCCCACCGCGATGCTGGCGATAAAGACGGGCCGACCGGTGAAGACGGTCCTGACGCGAGACGAGGTATTCCGGGCGACCGGTCCTGCACCAGACGCGTACAGCAAGATCAAAATCGGCGCGAAGAAGACGGGCGAGATCACTGCGCTGGAGGCGACGTTCTACCTAAACGCGGGATGCTTGCCGGGCTCGGCGCTCTACGTGAACAACATCCTGGTGTCCGGATTCTCGCCGTACAAGCTGCCGAACTTCAACGCGGACGGGTACGACGTGATCACGAACAAGCCGCGGTCGCAGGCGTATCGTGCGCCGGGACTGCCTGAGGGCGCATTTGCGATCGAGACGGCGATCGACGAGTTGGCCGAAGAGATCGGGATGGACCCGATCGACATCCGAATCGTGAACGCGACCGGAGACGGCGAGCCGATGAGCGATGGGATGGCGCTGCCGGTGACGCGGTTCGCACAAATCCTCGAAGACGTGAAGAAGCACCCCGCATGGACGGACCCACTGGCTCCTGGTCGGGGACGGGGGATGGCGATCGGGATGCGGCGTGAGGGCGGTGGGACGTCGAGCGCGACGATCATGTTGAACAAAGACGCGACGTTCAGCGTGGTCATCGGGTCGGTAGACTTGACCGGCGTACGGACGACCCTGGCGCAGATGGCGGCCGAGGTGTTAGGGGTAGAACTGGACGCCATCTCGATTGACATGGGCGACACCGATTCGGTTGGTTACACCGACGGATCGTGGGGCAGCCGGGTCACGTACGTGACCGGCGAGGCCGTGGCGAAGGCAGCACGTGATCTGATTGACCAACTGAAGACTCTGGCGGCGGAGCGGTTCCGTGCGAATGCAGCGGATGTCGAATATAAGGACGGGGCGTTCACACTGAGTGACAACCGCGAGCAATCAGTAACGCTCCAGGAACTCGCCGGAAGCAACACGGGCGCCGGCGTCGGCGCGATCGTGGGGACCGGAGTCGCCACGGGAGTCCGGCCGGTGACGAGCACCGCGGTCCACGTTGCCGAGGTCGAGGTCGACTCGGACACGGGAAGCGTGCGGATCGTTAAGTACACGGGGTTCCAGGATCCGGGACGCGCGATCAACCCGATCGCGGTCGAGGGCCAGGTCCAGGGCGCGGTCGCGCAGGGCCTTGGCTGGGCGCTGTGGGAGAACTACGAGTGGGACGAGAACGGGATCATGCGGAACTCGAACTTCCTGGACTACCGGATCCCGACCGCGCTTGATCTGCCGATGATCGAGACGGTGTTCGTGGGCGGTCCGGCTCCAGAGAACGAGTTCGGGATCCGGGGCGTCGGTGAGGCGCCGATCATCCCACCGCTGGCCGTTGTTGGGAACGCGTTCCAGAAGGCGACGGGGGTGCGGGTTCGGCAGATCCCGTTGAACCCTGAGCGGGCCTTCTGGGCTTTGTCTCAGACGTAAAGTCTGGTTGGACATATCGCGAGACGAGTACGGGGCTCCTACCTATGGTGGGGGCCCCGTTTCAGTACGCGAGAAGGAACCCCGGTGCATGCAACACCGAGGCTCCCAATGGCCCCCCAACCTGATAAGAGCTGGGGCAAAGGGCCAACGACGATTGAGGACATCGCCGACCCCCCGGGGCGACGTGAGCCGCCCGTCAGATACAACGTCCTCGCAGGGCGCGTTGTGGACCCAAGCGTACCAGCGCCTATTTGGAGGCTCAGTTCGCGCTGCTCCGAACTAGGAGATAGCGGGTGGAGATTTGAGACCCATCGGTCCGATGCCTCAATTGGGCACCGTTGTACTGCCAATACGATGTGTCTCGGAGCCGGTCGTCCAATCCAACGTTCAAACTGGTCGGGTTGATCTTCAATAGATTGTCATCAAACAGGTGGTGTGGGTCAGCCCTCAGCAGCAGCCCGTTGTTCAGTTCATTGATGCCAGATTCAGAGTGCGGAACGATATGGACGGCTTCAAGAGCTTCTTCGGGACCCTCTCCGGTTATCGCGCACGCGCGCCCATATGCTCTGAGCAAATTGTCTCTGAAAGCTGTTTGGCCCCTTCTCACACGTTTGGCGAAGTTCTGCAGTTCGGTTGGATCATCATTGGGCGCGTCTCCGAAATCCTTGTAAGAACTGTGACTGCGTGGCGTCACGATCTTCCCGAAGTAGATTTGCGAATACGCTTCGTTTAGTTTGTTTTCCATCACCCGATTACTATCGGTATTGTAGAACTCTGCCCAAACAGAACGATCCATTGCGTTGATATTTGGGAGGCCAGCACGTTCGTCCCGTGGATCTAAATGACGGAAGTTCAGGACCTTGTTGTACACGCCGGTGACCGCTCGCCCGAGCAATAGCGCTGTGTCCGAGACCGGCGAGCGGCTCAATCGCGATAGTGGTTTTTCATATGTAGCGCAATGAACTTTCAGCGCGGCGATGCACTCGTTCCTCGTCCAATCATTACCGGTGTTCGACACCAGCTGGCTGATGCGTCTGGATTCTTGCTCCGTGATCGGGTAATTGGTTTGGTTTCTCATTCTTAGGATCACAATCTGGGACGCGATTGGGTCCTCTGCGAGCCATCCACTTCGGACGACACGTCTGTTGCCAATGGATTTATTGGTTAGGGATATTCGTACCTCGAATTCTTCTGGTTGGGTGGGTGGGACATCGCTTCTCCACAAACCAGAAGCGTCGGCCTGTTCGTCGTGGGATCTGCTTGAAATCGTCCCTTCGGCGATGATTCCGTAGACCCTGTTTTGAAACCTGCGCCCTTGCGCTCTCCATATGAATACCTTGTCCCCAACGCCCATGCGTTCGAGGTAATGGACTTGCTTGACTGACCAGAGGATTTCATCGCTGGTATTCAGGTATGTGTCGACATCGAAAACGTCTGGATTGGCCTGGAATATCCAATGGTTCATTCCCCCCCTTCGATTGCCCGGGCTCTAATGGAGATTAACGGTTGGGGATACTCGGGTACCCCATCTATCGGGCTCCTGCAAACAGCTTCTGCACTGCCCGGATAACCGCTCCCATTGAAGCCTCCATATTGGTTGGTCCGAACAGCACAACTACAATGGCTTAAATGCGCCCTCCGGCCCTTGATCAACCCAGGCCTTTCGTTACCCGAACTCCCTTTTTTTACGGTTGGGTCATTCTCGCCGTATCTGGACTCGCGGTGTTCGCGTCTGGGCCGGGCCAAACGTACAATTTTTCGGTCTTCGTTGACCCGATTATCGAAGAAACGGGTTGGACGAGGACTCAGATCACTGGTTGGTACGCGGCAGGATCACTTACTGCGGCAGTACTAATTATCGGTGTAGGACGTTTACTGGACCGGTTTGGCGCCCGTGTAGTCCTCACAGTGGTTGTGGTGTTTTTGGGTTTGGCCGCGATTTGGATGAGTCGGGTCGAATCCCAACTAGGGTTGTTTCTCGGGTTCGCGGCTATTCGTACTCTGGGCCAGGGCTCCATGACAATGGTGCCGACCACGCTCGTCTCCATCTGGTTTGTACGCGCCCGTGGTCGGGCAACCGCGCTGGCTACGCTCGGTGGGGCTGTCAGCGCGGCAACATTCCCCATTCTTGGTCACTACCTAATCGAAGGGCATGGCTGGCGTACGGCTTGGGTCGTGCTGGCGTTCGTGATCTGGGGCGTCATGTTGTTGCCCGCATCGGTGTTAGTCCGGCGATCACCGGAATCTGTGGGTCTTTATCCGGACGGCGAACGTTCCGCTGCACCCGCTCCCCAAGAGCAAATACAACCGCCAGAGGAGGAAGTAGCGTTCACGCTGAGCGACGCGATGCACACGCGGGCCTTTTGGCTCCTGCTCATCGCGGGCTCATCCTTTTCACTGATTGGTACAGCGCTCACGTTCCACAATATGGCCCTGCTCACGGGCAAAGGACTCGATGCTGCTGTCGCCGCAGGTGTTCTAAGCGTGATGGCACTGAGCACGATGGGCGGGAATTTAGTGAGCGGTTA
>JASLZO010000269.1 GCA_030754805.1 Dehalococcoidia bacterium | reverse complement strand
CATCAAACGCCTAGACGAACTTGATCGTTGCAAATCGTCCGCGATCGATTCAGTTCAGCGGAGGCGACTGACTTCGATTGATGAAGTTCGAAGCATCGCCCCGATAACGGGGTTCGACCCTTACACGATGGACATGGAACGGCGTGAAACGCTGATCCTCGGTCTCCGGCTGAACGCTGGTGTATCGGAAACCGAGTACCGGACTCGATTCGGATCGACTCCCACGGACCTGTTCCGTCCAGAGCTTCAAGAGGCGATCGGGTCTGGCCTGCTGGAGCGCCACGGAAACGACCGCCTAGTCTTGACTACCCGCGGTCGCCTTCTGGCCAACGAGGTGTTCGTCTTGCTGCTCGAATCGCCAGACCGTGACAACAGATAGCGTTCCGGTACTCCCGATGTTCCGATTGATCACCCCGCGAGATTCCTGAAGATGCACGTTGTCGGCACCGCCGGGCACGTCGACCACGGCAAATCCACGCTCATCCAGGCGCTAACGGGCATCGACCCTGACCGGTTCCGGGAGGAGAAGGAACGCGGGATGACGATCGATCTCGGGTTCGCCTGGCTTCCGCTCCCGTCCGGAGAGGAAGTGAGCATCATCGACGTCCCGGGACACGAACGGTTCATCAAGAATATGCTCGCTGGCGTTGGGGGTGTCGACCTCGCCCTGTTTGTCATCGCCGCGGACGAGGGCGTCATGCCCCAAACCCGGGAGCACCTGGCGATCCTCGACCTCCTCGGGGTGGACCGTGCGATCGCCGTTATAACGAAAGCGGACCTCGTCGAAAAGGACTTCCTTGACCTCGTCACCGAGGAGGTTCGTGAAACCTTCTCGACCACTTCACTCAGGCGCGCCGACATGATGGCAGTCTCCGCCTACACACGTCAGGGTCTCGACGAACTGGTCCAGCTTCTCGATTCAAGGTTGCGAGAAACTCCGCTGCGTCCCGATCTTGGCCGCGCTCGGCTGCCGATCGACCGTTCGTTCACGATCTCCGGTTTCGGAACGGTCGTCACTGGAACCCTGGTGGATGGACAGATGTCGGTCGGAGATGAAGTCGAAATCATCCCGGGTGGTGGACGAGCACGAGTCAGAGGCCTTCAGAGTCATCAGCAGCAGCACCAAACGATTGGCCCTGGCACGCGAACCGCGGTGAACGTCTCCGGCATCGATGCAGACGAACTCGGCCGTGGTCAGATCCTGGCCAAACCGGGATGGCTGCGCCCGACCGTGGCCGCAGATGTCCGGCTGCGCATGATTGCCGGCGCGCCAAACGCGCTCCGTCACAACACGACGGTCACGTTCCACTGGCTCGCAGCCGAATCGCTGGCCAAGGTACGGCTCCTCGACTCGGAGCGATTGGAGCCGGGTCAGGAGGGCTGGTGCCAGGTAGTCCTGGAAAATCCCTTACCGCTTGTCAAGGGCGACTTCTTTGTCCTGCGGTCAACAGTTGGAACACTTGGCGGCGGCAGAATCGTCGAGACGGACGCAAGGAGACATCGTCGCAACGACACGGAGTTAATCGCACGTCTTGAGTCTCTCGCCGGAGACGATGCCGGGGAGGTGATCGTCCGAACGCTCGAATCTTCGGGGCCCTTGACTCCGGCTGCGCTCGCACGAGTCGTTGCGCTTCCAGAAGAGCAGACTCAAGAGGTGACGTCCGAACTCTTGAGGGTTGGCGCAGTCGTCTCCGTCGGTGAGGACGGATCGCTCCAACTCTACTCGAGGGCCGGCTGGGACTCATTGAAGTCGACGGCCACCGAGAGCCTCGCCAACCACCATAGCCAGTTCCCTCTCCGAAAAGGTGCCCCTCGGGAAGAGCTTCGAAGCCGGCTTCGGATTCCGCCGGAGATTTTCGCAGCCGTGGCCACACGACTCGCCGTCGACGGGACGATCGTGGAGGAAGGCCAGACGGTGCGTTCCCCGGACCACGCCCCCGCTTTATCCGATTCGGCGCGCAGCCACGCGGAAAACGTACTTCGGCAATTGAGGGCCAACCCCTACGCCCCCCCCACCGATATCACGATCGATCCAGAGGTGCTCGGCTACCTTGCGGACGCGTCCGAGGTTGTCCCGATCGGGGACGGCATCGTGTACGCAGCCGACGCGTACAACGAGATAGTCGACAGGCTCGTGGAACATCTGAAAGAGAAAGGTTCGATCGCGGTCAGCGATGTTCGCGAACTGTTCGGAACCAGTCGGAAATACGTCCTGCCGCTCCTCCAGAGCATGGACGAGCGGCGTATCACACGACGTGACGGAGACGAACGGGTGCTTCTGTGAACCTAACAACCCGTTTCGACACCTCG
>JASLZO010000268.1 GCA_030754805.1 Dehalococcoidia bacterium | reverse complement strand
GCGAACCGATGATGACGTTGTCAGGCCCGATCTGTGTGAGCGTCGACACGTTGTTGCCATCACCTTGGACGAAGACGATGCTGTTGGCGAAGGTGCCCGCAACCGAAACCGCGGGTTCGTCGCTTCCGATCGGCGTCTCGACGCCCTGATAGACCGTCAGGGTGCCATCGCCGGTCTGCGTCAGGTCTGCGTAGTTGCCCTCTGTACCAGCGACAGGCCCGCCGTCAGGAACCGTTCCCGCTCCGGTGCCACCCTGGAAAAGGACGATCGTGCCGTCAGTTCCAGACTGATCGACGACCGCGCGAGCATGTGCGGAGAGTGCCGCCTGCTGGACGACTACGCTACCGCCGTCCGCGCTCTGCGCGATCTCCACCTGACCGTCGTCGCCCGACTGCATGACGGTGACGTCATCGGCCGCACGAGCGGGCGAGCACCACAGCATCAACGCAGATGCGGTGACGATCGTGACAAGGAGGAATGGCGGTCGCCGGATCATCTCGCCTGACTTACGGTTGCGGAGTTATGAGTGCTGGATTGTGCGACATTCGCCGTGTTCGAGTCGCCGGACTGGAGCACCGTCGCCGTGTTGCCAACGTCCGACTGGAGTACGTTCGTCACGTTCTCCGATCCGTTCTGGAGCACACTCGCCTTGTTGCCCTCGCTCTGGAGGATGTTCGAGATGTTCGTGCCATCCACTTGTACTTCTGTCGACATGGAGTCATCCCCGTCCAGACCAACAGGCGCAATACGGGCGTGGCCGCATGAAGACACGAATATTGTGGAGCCCACCGCTGCAATCATGGCGACGAAGATCGCCGCGCTGACGTCATTCAGCCGCATCAGACCCGTCCTCCCAGACGTCCCGTGCCCCAGAGGGGCGGAAGATCCGAAGTCTTCGCCCCTCGAGCACAAGTACGGGAGGTATAACCGACCAGTCGACTACGGCGTCGTCACTGACTGTCGGATGTTTCCGGCACGCTCTGGGTGATCGAGACCGAGTTGTTGATCCCGGACTGAATGGCAGTCGCGACGGCCGCGCCCTCTTGAAGGAAAGTCGCCGTACACTGATCACCGCTCTGCTCCAGGACGGCTAGGTTCTCATCACCAATTTGAGTGATGGACGCCGCGTTCCCTCCTTGGAGACCGGCCTCGTCGAAGCCCTGCGTGACCGATAATGAGTTCGCGTTCCCGGTCTGTTGGGTAGTTGCAGAATTGCCGCCCCCGCTCACAATGCCATCCACATCGACGTCACCGGTCTGCATGATGAACGCGTCACTGTCGGTACCGTCCTGCACAAATTGGATCGTGTTCGATGGACCGGTCTGCTGCAGTGCCCCAGTCAGCCCAGATCCAGGACTATCACCTCCCTGCACGGCGTCGACAAGGTTGCCCCAAGAGGCCATATCGCCCACCGGATCGTCCTTGCCGCCCATGCCGGTGACGCCCTGGGCGATCAACAACGTGTTGTCATCGTCGCCTGTACCTGTCTGGCTCACAGTGACGCTGTTGAGAAAGGAAGGGTCGCCATCCGGTCCAGTGCCCCCAGCCTGGGCCACTGACACGATGCTCGAGTCGCCACTCTGGGCGATATCGACCGTCGAGCCGAAAGACTCCGCGAGTTGATTCACTGTGGCCACGTTAGAGTCGCCATCCTGGGCGATGATGACATCACCGTCCGTACCAGCCTGGGTTACATTCGCTTCGTTCTGTGCCAGTGCGCCCGGCGCGAACACGAGTGCCATGGCGAACAGTGCGATCGCTGAGATTCCGAGGAACCGTTGCATGGTCGTACCTCCCGTGTGGTGATCTTCTGATCACCGAGTTGCGTAGCTGGATGGGGCGCCGGACTTCCGGCATCCCTTCCCGAAACTGTGGACGCTGTTGGTCCACTCTCTGTGGCGAGCGTCGCCTGCGGGGACGCGATCCCTAACCCCAACGAGCACGACGAGCGACATCCGCCCCCTAGAGATCCTGCGGCCGTAGCTTGAACGGTGAAAGCGTGTCAAGGTTCATGTTTTCTTCGGTTTTCTGAGAGCCCGATGATCGTGAAGCAGAGAAACGGTCCGGGAGGCGAGCGTCGGCGGGTATGGCGTCACAGGCGGTGGCTGTGCGTGTTCCTAATAGCGGAAGGTCGATCGGGCCCGGACGCCGGAGTGAGTGAGGATCGAGGAGATGTCGCGCTTGATTCGAAGGTTCTTGGCGAGGGCTCCGCTCCTCATCGCCGTCCTGTTGGTGGTCTTCCTGGTCGACGCTCAGCAATCCGGCGAGACCGCGGACGCGTATCGCCTGAAGATGAGCGTCTACGACGATAGCCGTGACGTCAC
>JASLZO010000267.1 GCA_030754805.1 Dehalococcoidia bacterium | reverse complement strand
CCGCCCTCGATGTCCGGAATCACGCGAAGGACCGTCCCGTCCTTCATCTCGACGCTCAGCTGGCAGTTGATCTCGCACTGGGTGCATGCCGTCGTGACGGTCTCGTCCGGGAGCCCTGCCCACTTGTTTTCACGCTCGGTCAGCGCGCCCACCGGGCAGACATCTACACAGACTCCACAGAAGATGCACCCGCTGAGTGGGTCCGCTAGTGACACGTCGTTCGGCGTCCCGGGCAGGATCCGGTCACCCCGGTCGACCATGCTGATGGCCTCGGCACCAATCACCTCGTCACACGCACGAACGCAACGCGCACAGGCGATGCACAGGTTGTAATCGCGGTCGATGTACGAATCGTCCTGTCGAACCGGAAGTTCTCGGTATGAATACGGCAGAAGCGTCTCGGTTACCCCGGTGATTTCGACGGTGGCCTGCAACTCGCACCGCTGGTTCTGCGGGCATACGACACAGCGGTTGGTCACAGAGACGTTTCGAAGGCAGATATCGTTCGGGCCGCAGTGGACGATCCGATCGCAAGTGAGGCATCCATGCGGGTGCTCCGACATCAGAAGATTGAGGATCGAGCGTCGGACCTCCAATACTTCGTCGGTATTCGTCCGGTAGGAAGCATCCGGCGCCGCGGGCGTGACGCACGACGCGGGCATGCCGGGCCGGCCGTCTTGCGTCACGAGGCACATCCGACACGCGCCGTAGGCCTTCATCCGCTCGTCATAGCACAGCGTTGGGATATGTATCCCATTCGCGTTCGCGGCCTCCAGGATCGTGGCGCCCTGAAGAGCGGTAATCTCACGGCCATCGATCCGTAACGTCATCGTCTGTCGTTCGACCTGGACCACGCCCACCTCCGGTGACCCGTCAACATGCGATAGTGCATCGCTTCACGATGTGGGCGTATCGTACCGGTTTCGGCACCCTTCGGCGGCCGACACTTCGGGGTCAGGTTTCGTCAGACCGCCATCGGTTCTGTGGTCTCACTCGGGTCCGACGGTTTGCCCATTGCCGGTATGTCGTCATCCAGGTGCACCGGCGGTTCCGCCAGTGCGAAGAGCACCGCACCTATCGCCGTGATCAACGCGATAATCATGAATGCAGGCCGGAAGTCGCCACCCGTCAGGTCCCCGACGAACCCACCGAGCAGCGGGCCCAAAACCGTCCCAATCTGGATGATCATCGACGAAAATCCCATGATCGTGGCAAACGACTTCCTGCCAAAGTAGTCGGCACGAATCGCCGTCATCAACGGTCCGCGGAACCCCCACGACAGCCCATGGAGCATCGCGAAGACCATGACCATCGTCATCCCGTCGGCAACTACGAGCACGAGCATCGCGATCGTGTGTCCAACCATCGCCGTGACGATGATCAAACGTTTGTCGAACCGATCGCCCAGGAACCCGGTGGTCGCCTGCCCCATGACTGACAGCGTCGTCAGAACGGCAACAACGAGCGCACCCCGTTGGACCGAGATATCCAGGTTCTCCTCGAGGTGTGGGATCAGCAACAGACCAATCGTCGAGACGGCGAACATCGCCGCCGCATGGCCGGTCGAGACGAGCCAAAACGCGCGGGTTCGGAGCGCCTGCTTCACCGTGAAGTTGCGTACGGCCCCGTGGCCATCGTCTTCATCCTCATTCTCGGCGTTTCCGATACCGTTCCCGTTGTCGTCGACGATCTGCCCACGGGGTTGCCGTCCGTCAGGCAGATATCCATACGGCTCGGGGGCGTGGCGTATCAGACCAGACAGGGGAATGCCGAACCCCAATACGATTACGCCGGAAAGCAACGCCGTATCGCGCCATCCGATCGTCCCGAGTGAGACTGCCACCAGTGGGACGAGCAGTCCCGCGATACCCCAACCGGTGGATGCAAGTCCCATGGCGGTCGCACGTCGCTGGTCGAACCAGTTCGCCAAGGCGGTGTTCACGGTCAAGAACCCACCCAAGCTGGCGCCAACCGACAGCAACAGGTACACACCGTAGAACTGCCACAATTGGTCGATGCGGCTGAACAGGAAAAAGCCGACCGCGAATACCACCAGGCCGATCCGGAGGATCGTCCGAGAGCCAAACCGGTCGATCACCCAACCCTGGATCGGGCCCAACATGCCGCTCTCAACTCTCGACAGCGAGAATGCTCCTGCGATCGCCTTGAACGACCATCCGAACTCTCTCCGGAGGTGGACTACGTACGCCCCAAACGACTGGAACAATAGGGCTCCGGTGAGCCCTTGGATCAAGAAGGCACCAATGACGACCCACCAGCCGTAGAAGATGCGCCCTTCAGGTCGCACCGGTACGAGCGATCCGTCGTTCAATCGAGT
>JASLZO010000266.1 GCA_030754805.1 Dehalococcoidia bacterium | reverse complement strand
CCGGCTCGAGCCAGCGGACGGACTCCTTCTCTCGGGAGGTGCTGCGCCTGTCGAGCCGGTTGGGGGCCCGGACCCGAGACGTCAGCAGCACTGGTCTCTTGGCCGGCGTCGACGGTGAGATCTTCCACACGCCCCTTCTCCTGCTGCCGCCAGCCATACCTCTGGTCGTCAATGAAGACGGGTTCGCCGCCGGAGGGTACGTCCGAGAGGGGCAGACGCAACTCCTGTTCCTGGCCTTCTCCGCGGATCGGCTGCCCGCGGAGCGGCGCGAGCGGCTCATCGCCGATGCGCTGCGGGTATTGGAGCGGGACGAAGAGGTCGAGTTGGACTTTCCGGGTGCGCTGAAAGTCGGTAACTGCGTCGTCGTGGAACCGGGTGAGCGAATCACGGTGACGGCGACCTCGCGGCAGAAGGTAACGGAGTTGGTGATGTGGTCCGGGACGGACATGCGCCCATTCAGGGTGTCGGCAATGTCCGATGTCGGCGGATCGTATTCTGGATCGTTCGTGGCCCCGGCCGCAGGTGGTTTTGCGGTGGCCGCGCGGGTCGTCGGAGAGGCGGGAACACCCGCCCTGGTCGGACCGAGTATCCAGGTGCTGCCAGTGTCCTTGCGGGAAAAGGCAGATGTCCTGGCTTTCCTGCCGGACGACGTCAGGTTCGTGAGCGACAACCTCCGCGAAACGATCTCGCGATTGGGTCTCGAGGCAGACCTCGTACCGAATCGCGTCACCGACATGGAGATGCTGGGATTCCTGTTGAACAGGGCCGAGGGGGATGCCGTGGTGTGGGCCAGCGACGACGTGTGGGAGGGGGAAATGGCGGCTCTGTCAGCGTTCGTGGAGAACGGTGGCCGCCTCATGTTGTTTTCCGACGAGCTGCCGGATACCGAATGGGGAGCCGCCTTCCTGGGAGCGGCAGTCGGGATCACGGAGATCGGAGTTGGTTTCAGGTATCGATCCTTCCCGGTGGGGCCTGCGCAGGACGGAGTCACCGTCAGATTGCAGTCCCGGGCGTTCAGCATCGACGCCTCGGCACAGGCCTTGTTGCGCGATTCCCAGGAGAAGATCTCCGGTGTACACAAGGCGACCGATACGTTTCGCGTGGTTTTCCTGCCGCTTTCCCTGCGCAGCCTGGGCACGCGAGAGGTCGACACGCCGTTCCTCGCCGGCCTGTTCCAAAGAGGGCTTCAGCTTCTGACCCAGGAGTTCGACGGACCGGTAGGGATCTCCTCCATCCGCGCGCCGGCGGCGGTCACTCGCATTGGTCCGTTGCGTCCGGAAATCGTCGTCACCAACGAAACGGATCTGCCCTCGACCGCTTTCCGCGTGGGGTTCCGGGTGTCCGTCAGTGACTCGGTCGTAGCCAACTTCGAGCACATCGAGGAACCCCTCGACGCCGGAGCGGAGCGCACGATCACACTCGGTGAATGGCCGTCCCTCAATGAACGCGAGGTGGAAATTCGTGTCGGCGTCGGTTGGCTGGACGGCGACCTGGCGTACCTGCCGCCACAGAATGTGCATGTCCTCGACCTGCAGGATCGCTTTGGGCAGGTCCACTTGCCGACAGCAACCGGGGCTGGATTCTTCGACTTCGACGGCGACGCAGATGACGACCTCTATCTCGTGCGCCAGGATCAGGAGAATGTGCTGTTCAGAAACGACGGGGCGGGAGTGTTCGCGGATGCCGGAGCCGATGCGGGCCTGGCGCATGCGGGACGCGGCAGGGGGATAGCAGTGTCCGACTTCGATGGCGACGGCGACCTCGACGTCTACCTGGTGAACGAGGAAAGCAATCGGCTCTACGGCAACACCGGAGCCGGGCAATTCGTCGACTGGACGGCTGCCTCCAGCGCTCACCCAGACCCGGAACGGTCCCTCGCCGACGCCAGTTCAGGCCGTAGTGCCGGCTTCTTCGACGGGGACAGGGACGGGGACCTGGATCTCTACGTCGTCAACGCGGCTGCCGCGAACCGGTTCTTCGAAAACACGAACGGCCTGTTCACTGAGCGCGCCGCCGAGGTTGGCCTCGACGATGCCGGCGACGGTCGGGGGCTCACCTTCGGAGACTACGACGGCGATGCCGACGTCGATCTGTTCGTGGCCAATCTGGACGGCAACGCCCTGTTGCGCAACGACGGCGGCCGTTACACCGAAGTGCATGCCGCCGCTGGCATCACGGCCGTTCCGGATGGCATCGGCGGTGTATTTGGCGACTACGACAATGATGGTGACCTCGATTTGTTCGTCGCCTGTCTGGCCAGCGACAACCGGCTCTACCGCAATCGCGGCGACGGGAACTACGAGATCGCCACAGGCCAGGATCTGGACCTGGGCGCCGCTTCG
>JASLZO010000265.1 GCA_030754805.1 Dehalococcoidia bacterium | reverse complement strand
CCTATTCGGAAACATCCTCGGCGTCGGGACGGACGATATCGTGGCGATAATAGTCGTCACCGTAGGTGCGGGCGCCTTCGTGTTCGTCGCCTACAAGCACCTGCTGTTCGCCACCTTCGACCCGGAGGTCGCCGATTTCTATGGAGTGCACACAGGATGGATCGACGCCGCGTTCTCGCTTGTGCTCGCCGCCACAATCGTCGTTTCCATGCAGGTCCTGGGCGTAACGCTCATCGCCGCCTCCATCGTGATCCCACCCATCGTCGCCCGGCTGCTCACCAACAGCTTCCGCCAGATGATGATCATCTCCATCGTCGTTGGAAGCACTACCGGATTTGTCGGCATCTACCTCAGTTTCTACGTGGACGTCTCCTCAGGAGCATCGATCGTCCTTCTCGCGTCCGTCACATTCATTTCTGCGCTCCTGTATGCCCATCTGAAGTCCAGGCTCAAAGCCCGACGCGGAGCCACGGACCCCGGCGTGGTGATCGCCTCTCCGGAAACCCCCGGCTCTCTGTAATTCCGCTTAGAAATACTTGCTGAACTCCTCGAACAAGCGGGCTAGGTAGACCTCAACAACTCATTCGAAACTCGGCTCCAGTCGACTGGGCCAGGATCCGATCCGCCTCCATGTCGGCATCGTCGCCGATTCCCAGATAGGCCACCTGGACGTCCCAGGCTTGATCCCTTCCTAGCTGTGTCGGCGCGCTACCGCCCTGCTACATGGCCCGGTGCTCGCATGAGAAACGCTTTGGCCTTGCGACCTGCAGCGTGGTCAACGAAACTGGCAGCATTACTATTCGGGAGGGTCCACACGATGAAGCTCCTCTTGCTAAGCAATGGACGCCCAGGCCTCCTTCGAAGCGATGATCGGGTCGTAGACGTTAGCGGTGCGGTACCGGGCGTAGGTCAAGCCGCGATGCAAGCCATCATCGAGAATTTTGACGCGCTCCGAGGCGACCTCGCCCGGTTGGAAGCGAACGGTAACGCAGTTCCGCTGTCCAGCGTTTCGCTTCAGGCTCCCCTCCCCAGTCCCCACAGCATCTTCTGCATGGGTGGCAACTACAGCGAATTCGGCCACCGCGCTGCAGCCCCGATGTGGGGGTTCCACAAGTCACCGGAAGCAGTCATCGGGCCCGGCGGAACGGTCGTACTACCCCCGGACGATGCGAACATCTTTCATCACGAGCCGGAGTTGGTACTCGTCTTCAGCCGAGGCGGGAAGGACATCAAGGCGGCCGATGCATTCGACCATGTCTTCGGCTATACGGGTGGCATCGACGTCTCCGCACGCATATACGCCGGGGCTCCAGGTGGGGGTGGAGGGCCGCCCCGAGACTCTCTCCCACTTTCGCCGGCCAAATCGTTCAACACGTTTGCCCCTATCGGACCGTGGATCGTGACTAGGGACGAGATCGCTGATCCCCAGGACGTTCATGTCCGCCTCTCGGTCGACGGTCAGCTCCGAGGCGACTTCCGCACCTCCGACATGGCCCATTCGATCGCGGAATCCATCGAGTTCATCACGTCGCTGGAAGCCGTTTCCGCGGGCGACATCCTGTATACCGGGACCAATCACCAGGGGCTCGGCGCCATGCAGGATGGTGAGACCATCGACCTTGATGTCGACGGCGTTGGGCACCTCGTGGTCAGCGTGAGCGATCCCCAGAAACGGCGATGGAACAAGGGTGTTGACGAGGACACCGCCCGAGACATGCGCGAAGGCACCGGCCCGCCCGGGAGCAAGGTCCGTCCCTTCTAGATCTTCGGATCGAATCGACAGGACTCCCCCAGCTGAGCCGGGGGAGTTTCGAATCTCTGGCCTATTGCTCCGCCGCACCGCTCTCGGGGAGCGCAAACGACACTTGGTGAGGTTTCTCTTTGGTTTCCAGACTCGTCGAAGTTGAAGTTCCACCCACCCCGCTCGAGCGACTCGCGCCGTACGTGCTCCCAGACCGCGAGATCCGGTTGGCCGAACAGGCCGTCGCCACCCGAGCCCTCCTCGCCGGACGATCGGTCGTCAACGTCAATTCAACGGCCGTCGGTGGTGGAGTAGCAGAACTCGTCCATTCGGCAGTTGCGTACTCAGGTGGCGCCGGCCTCGACGTTCGGTGGCTCGTCATTCATGGCGACGCGCTCTTCTTCGAGATTACCAAGCGCATCCACAATCGCCTCCATGGAGACGCGGGTGACGGTGGCACCCTAGGGGACTCTGAACGCGTCCATTATGAAACCGTCCTCGCGGCGAACGCGGAGGAACTCAAGGCCGTTATCCGGGATGGCGACGTCGTCATACTCCACGATCCTCAGACAGTTGGACTCGCCAGGGTGCTCAAGGAGATC
>JASLZO010000264.1 GCA_030754805.1 Dehalococcoidia bacterium | reverse complement strand
AACTCTCGCGGGCAATGGCCGCCGGTGAACGAATCTTCGAGATTTTGGATTCCGAAGCGGACGTCCGCGAGGTGGCAGGGGCGCCGACACTGGATGTCCCGGAAGGCAGAGTCAGGTACGAGGGTGTTTCGTTCAGCTACCGAGCCAGAGCCCCAGTGCTGGAGAAGGTCGAATTCGAAGCAAGACCCGGAGAGATCGTCGCCCTCGTTGGGGCGACCGGCAGCGGCAAGACAACGCTCGTCAGCCTGTTGCCCCGGTTCTACGATCCGACGGACGGCCGCCTGACCATCGACGGCACGGACATCCGGGGGGTCTCGCTCGCATCACTCCGCCAGAACATCGGTATCGTGCAGCAGGATGTCTTCCTTTTCTCGGCTTCCCTGCACGAGAACATCGCCTACGGGAAGCCGGACGCTGAAGAAGACGAGATTATCGCCGCGGCGAAGACGGCGCGCTTGCACGATTTCATCGTCGGCCTTCCCGACGGGTATCAGACGCTGGTCGGTGAACGCGGAATCAACCTCTCCGGCGGGCAACGCCAGCGCCTCGCCATCGCCCGAACGCTTCTTTTGGACCCCAGGGTCCTGATGCTCGACGACTCACTTTCGAGCGTTGACACCGAGACGGAACACCAGATCCAGCTGGCTCTGTCGGACGTGATGGTTGGCCGAACCACCTTCATAGTCGCCCAACGGCTCGTCAGCGTCCTTCGTGCGGACACGATTCTCGTCCTGGAGGACGGCCGGATCGCGCAACGGGGAACTCACCACGAACTCCTGGAAGAACCCGGCCTCTATCGAACGATCTACGACCTGCAACTCAGGCACCAGGACGAAGCGCGCGCCGTCGCCGAGCAGGCCACCATGTCCACCCCTGGAACTACGGGAATGGCCGTGCCCAGAGGCGCCAGCTCGTGATGATGGGCGGCGGTGGTTTCGGTGGGGGCGGTGGGGGCCCTCATGGAGGCCACGACGGTTGGGACGACGAGTCCCTCGGAAGTGTCTACAACCACACCGTAGCCGTCCGTCTGATTCCATACCTCGCGCCGTATAAGGAATGGTCGATCGTGGCCCTCCTCGGCATGATCGCCGCCACGTTCACCGCGGTGGCGATCCCCCCCCTCATCGGCTTCACGATCGCAACCGCAATTGAGGTCGGAGAGATGGGCACGCTTGCGGTGCTCTCCGGAGTCTTCTTCGCGACGGCCGGTCTGAACGCGATCGGCACCTATGTTCAGGCCCGTTATATGGCGAAGATTGCCCACGGGATGCTTGTCCGTATCCGCACTCAGCTCTTCGACCACCTCCAGACGCTCTCGCTCGGTTTCTACGACCGACAGCAGGTCGGACGTCTGATGTCCCGGGTCATCAACGATGTCGAACAAATCCAGACAGTCATGACCGGCGGCATCATTGGTACCGCCAGCGACCTCTTGATGCTCGTCGGCATCGTCGCCGCGATGGTCTGGCTGGACCTCCAATTGGCTGTCGTAACGCTCAGCGTCGTCCCGGTACTGATCGTCATCGCCATCTTCTGGCAACGTCGCGCCCGTGGCGCGTTCTTGAAGGTCAGACAGGCAGTTTCTATCGTCAACGGAAGCCTCCAAGAGAACGTCTCCGGCGTCCGCGCGATCCAGAGCATGCGACGCGAAGACGAGAACATGCGTCGTTTCCAGGAAGTGAACCGGGAGCACCTCGACGCCAACCTCCGTGCGTCCCGCCTGTCCGCTGGCATGTTCCCTGCGGTCGAGATCCTGGTCGGAGCGGCGACCGCGCTCGTGATTCTCTACGGTGGATGGCGCGTGATGAACGGCGCGACCGAGGTCGCCACGCTCATCGCATTTGGCCTCTGGATCCAACGGTTCTTCGATCCGATCCGGAACATCACGATGCAGTACACCGAACTCCAGCGCGCGATGGCGTCCGGAGTCCGAATCTTCGATCTCCTGGACACCGAACCGGAGGTCGCCGACGCCCCGGGAGCCGCACCTATCCGTCCGATCCGCGGCGAGGTCGAGTTCCGAAACGTCTCCTTCTCCTACGACCCGGCAGTCCCTGTCCTCCGCGATATCGACCTGCACATCCAACCCGGCGAAACCGTAGCGATAGTCGGACCAACGGGCGCCGGGAAGACGACGTTTGTCAGCCTGGTCTCACGGTTCTATGACGCCACCACCGGCAGTGTCAGAATCGACGGCACCGATGTCCGGGATGTTGAGCGCGCATCGATCTCCATACAGATGGGCATGGTGCTCCAAGAGCCTTTCCTGTTCTCCGGCACGGTCGAGCAGAATATCCGGTTCGGGCGACCCAACGCTACGGACAATGAAGTCGTCGATGCGGCGCGCGCGGTCGGGATCCACAAC
>JASLZO010000263.1 GCA_030754805.1 Dehalococcoidia bacterium | reverse complement strand
CTGATGCCTATGGTATTGCGTACGTACGAGTCAGGAATGCTGAAGACTTGAACGACCTGGAGTTGCGGGACGGGCCAACGATCTTCGATCTCTGCTTACCAGAGGACTCACCGATCACGCCGAAAGCTGAGATGGATAGATTCTTGCATGACCAGTTTCCCTATGGGGAATCTCCGTCTATCTCACCTGTCGGATTTGACTACCCGGAGAGGCCCAGCCAACTTGTCAAGAGGAGACAAGGAGAGATTTCGATCTGAGGTTGTTGGTCGGGTTCCTGCGTGGCTGGCGCGGTGAGGGCGTGGGATGAGTCGGTCGGAGAGGTTCGCTTCGGGGTCTGATGGATCAGTTGCCCTTCATCGATGTGGGACTTCGTGGATGGTTTCGATCACGAAGTCGACCATTTCATCGGTAAGCCCCGGGTAGACGCCGATCCAGAAGGTGCCATCCATGATGATGTCGGCGTTGGGCATGGGCCCGACTGCCCGGTGGGGCATGTCGAGGTACGCCGGTTGGCGCATCAGGTTGCCGCCGAAGAGTTGGCGGGTGGCGATGCGGCGACTCTCGAGATGTTGCACGAGGTCGAAGCGGGAAAACGGCGCCTCGGGACGGACGGTGATGGCAAATCCGAACCAACTGGGCTCGCACCCGGGTGTGGCCTTCGGGAGGATCAGGTGCTCCTCGAGGTCGATGAGTCCATCGTGGAGACGTTGCCAGTTGCGCCGTCGGGCGGCCACGAACCCCTCGAGCTTTTCGAGTTGGGCGACGCCGATGGCAGCCTGCATGTCGGTGGCCTTGAGGTTGTAGCCGAGGTGGCTGTACGTGTACTTGTGGTCGTAGCCGCGGGGGAGTTCGCCCAACTGCCAGTCGAAGCGCTTGCCGCACGTGTTGTCATCGCCCGGGGCGCACCAGCAGTCGCGGCCCCAGTCGCGGAAGCTCTCGACGATCTTGCGCATCGATTTCTTCCGGGCGAGCACGGCACCGCCTTCTCCCATGGTGATGTGGTGGGCCGGGTAGAAGCTCGTCGTGGCGAGGTCGCCGAAGGAGCCGACGGGTCTGCCGTTCCATCTCGCGCCCACGGCATCGCAGGTGTCCTCGATGACCCACAGGTCGTGCTCTTCAGCGAGTTCCATCACGACGTCGAGGTCGAAGGCGTTGCCCAGGGTGTGGGCCATGAAGATGGCACGGGTCCGTGGTCCGATGGCTGCACGCAACTGTTCGGGGTCGGCCTCGTAGGTGCCGAGTTGGGCGTCGACGAAGACGGGCACGAGGCGGTTCTGCAGGATCGGGTTGATCGTGGTTGGGAAGCCGGCGGCGACCGTGACGACCTCGTCGCCCTCCACGAGTCGCCGGTCCTTGAGGCGGGGCGAGGTCAACGAACTCAGGGCGACGAGGTTCGCCGACGAGCCGGAGTTCACGAGCATGGCGTGCCGGACGCCCATGGTCTTCGCGAATCTGGCCTCGAACTCCTCGGCGAAGCGGCCCGTCGTCAGCCAGAAGTCGAGCGAGGAATCGACAAGGAGGCGGATCTCGTGGTCGTCGAAGACCTTGCCGGAAACGGGGATGTTGCTGATCCCGCCGACGAATGGTCGCTCTGGGAACGCCTCAGCGTGGTATTCGGTGACCAGGTCGAGGATCTGTGCGCGCAACTCGTCGGCGCGCGTCGTCTGTTCGGTGTTCACGGTCTGCTCAGTCTGCGAGAAGGTCCGAATACCAGGCGAAGGTGCGTTCCAGGCCGGCCTCGAGGCCCATCGAGACCCTCCAGCCGAGTTCATCGCGGGCACGTGAGGAGTCAAGGTACTGATCGTGGATCTCACCGATCGCCTGGTCAATGATCAAGGGTTCGGTGCCTTCCATGTCGGCTGCCTTGCAGCAGGCCTCGTAGATCTCCATGACGGTGAGCGGGGTCTCGTCCGAGAAGTTGAACCCCTCGCCGCGGTGGTCAGGCTTGTCCGCGAACTCGGCAAGGTGGAGGTAGGCGTCGACGATGTCGTCGACGTGGAGATAGTCGCGCAGGAAGGTGCCGTCGCTTCGCAGGACCGGTTGCTCGCCACGGATCAGCCATCGGAAGGTGCCGGGAACGATGCGGCTCCAGTTCAGGTCGCCGCCGCCGTAGATGTTGCCGCACCGGGCGATCAGCACCGGCAGGTCGTACGTTTCCGCATAGGAGGTGCTGATCAGGTCGGTACACGACTTCGAGACCTCGTAGGGGGCCCGTCCGGTGAGCGGCGTGTCCTCCGTGTACGGGAGCACCACCTGAGCGCCGTAGGCCTTGTCGCTCGAGGCCACCATGATCCGCTGGACCAGATCGCCGAGTACCCGGCACGCCTCGAGGACGTTCCACGTGCCCTGGACGTTCGACTCAAACGTCT
>JASLZO010000262.1 GCA_030754805.1 Dehalococcoidia bacterium | reverse complement strand
CCCTCGGCTTCGTGGCGGTGTCGGCCACGCGCCTGAGGTGGGGTGACAGGGATTTGGTTGAGGTGCTGGACCCGGGAGACTACACCGCCGTAACGCTGGTGCAGTCAGGACGGGAGCTTGCCATTCACGGCCTGATCAGGCCCGATAGCATCTGGCGGGTCAGCCGGCGCACGCGCGTTAGGGTGTACGGTCCCAAGGTTGAAAGAGTGCTGGTCGACGGCGAGGAGACGGCCTTCGAGCGGGACGGCGACTCCGTGGTCGTGCCCATCACGGGCAACCGGCACGTGTCCCACAGACAACGCGTTGAAGCCCGGATCGAGCAGGCGCTCCGGGCGCCCTAGATCCCCTTCAGAACTCCTGACCAAAGAACCGCTCGGCGTTACGGAACAGGATGTTTGCCTTGTCGGCGTCGGCGATGTCCGCCTGCTCAATGGCCGCGAGTTGGGCCGCCGGAACGTGGCAGGGAAGGTCCGACCCGTACATGAGACGGTCGGAGCCACAGATCTCCCGGACCGTGTGCTCGATGATCGAGTAGAACGCCATGTAAGGATGCTCGAGGCCCGCGTAGAGGCTCGTGCTGGCACACGTGCGGATCAGGCGAGCGTGCGTGAGCGCGATCGGTGCCCCGCAGGAGTACATGTGGGCCATGCAGGCTTTCACGGTGGGGTACTTCGCCGCCAGGTAAGCGATCTTCGGGGGATCGTCAAAGCCGTTCTCAATCGAGTGGAACATTGCCGGCGCATCCTGATCGGCAAGAAAAGAAAAAATCTCGTCGCCCAGCACCTCGACATCATACCCGTGGTACCGTGCCAGGATCTTCACGCCGACACACCCCGGCTCGCGCAGGAGCTCTTCGGTTTGCTCAAAAGACCGCGCGTGGAGCGGGTTGAGCACGCAGCACATGTAACAGTCCGGCTCCCTGGACGTCCTGTCTAGCACTTCCTCGTTGATACGCATGATGAGGTCGATATCCAGGTTCTTACGCTCCCCGCCTCGGGACGGGTCGACCGCGGACTCTACCCGACCAAGGAACACGTTCGCTGTGATCCCCGCCTTTCGGCTGACCTCCACGACCTCCTCGAAGGAGGCCGACATGAACGGCGTGTCCGACACGGTCCCGTAGTGCGAGTGGGTATCGACGATCTTCACAGTGACCTCCTCGTTGGAGTTGAGTGGCCCGCCGCCGACCCTCAAGGCGCCGTGCCGTACAGCCTGACCCAGTCCGCCTCGATTGTGTGGCCCGGGCCGCCGATGTCGAGCCTCAAGTACTTCAGCACCCCGCTCCACTTGCCCTCGGGTTTCTTGGATACCTGGTAGGTGTGCCACTCGCCGTCGGGCTTGAGGGGGAACGTGAAGGTCTTGTTCGCCGACATCTGCGGCTCTTCGGTCGTCGTCCAGAACAGCTGGCAGGATGACACGCCCTCGCTGACTCTGAGCCTGAGCGCGATGCACCGCAGGCTCTCGATGGCCACGCCGACGTTGTCGACGATGAGTTGTGGATCGTCCATGTTGACGGTTGTCGATAGGATACCGTCCCGCACCACGAACGGCTCTACATGGTAGGGCCCCCATCCCTCGCTCGTGTCCCCGTCAAACTCCCACGCCTCCAGCGGGTCGGTCCCCGGAAGTGGCTCGTCGATGCTCCACTCCACGGTCCGCAAGGACAGCGGAGGATCCGGGTATGGCTCGTCCTCGACAACGCGCGCCTGCGCGACCTCTTCGTCGTTGAGAATGCCAAACGACGCGATCCTGTCGGGGGTCGGCACGTAGTCGACGTGCTCGTCCGGCGCATCCGTGAACGTCTCGCGCACTGCATCCAGGAACGCGAAGCCCCACTCTCTGTCCGGCTCGATGAAGCTGCCCTCACCCCACTCGTTCCAGGCCTCGATGATGGCCATGTTGGCGCGCTCGTCGATGTGCTCCAGGCTTGCCTCGCACATGCCCGCGAACTTCTCCGGCGTCTTCCCCGCGATGACCGCCGCGTTCGCCCCGGCTCGAGGTCGGTTGTCCCAGTTGGAGCCGATGGGGGGGATATACGGGAGGCCGGCGTTGTCGCTCATGCCTCCCCACATCGTCTCGTAGTGCTTGACCATCTCCTCGTAGGGAATGCTGTAACCGCCGCGCCACTCGTACTTGGAGTCGTAGTCCGTTCCGTAGTAGCCATATCCCGTGACCGCGCTAAACTGGGCCTCCTCGAGTTCCTTTCCACCTCCGACGGCGACCAGGCAGATGTCCGCAACGCCCCGAGCGCGCAGCGCCCGATTCATCTCCTCGACGGCCTGCCCGAACCCCGCCGGTCCGCCATTGGCTTGGAGCAACCTCCGCCAGTCCCACACGACGAGCACGGGCCGACCGTCAATGGTCAGGTAGTTGTCGAGCTTGAAGTA
>JASLZO010000261.1 GCA_030754805.1 Dehalococcoidia bacterium | reverse complement strand
CTTCGGCGCTCGCGTTTCGCCTGCCGTTTCGATTCAGCTCGTCGAGGCGTTCGCCGTCGAACTCGAAGAAACGCAGGCGCGCTACCGCGAGACGCGGGCGCGCCTCGAATCTGCCAAAGATGCACCGATCGACCAGCGCTACTGGCTGATGACCCTTCGCTACGGAGAACGCAAACGTGAGGCGGAGCTCGCCTGGTGTGCGGAGATTCTCGACGAACTTCGTGCGTTGGCGTCGGACTCAAAGGGCGGGTCGGTTGGTGGTTCCTAGCGGAGCCTGGAGGTCCCATACGATGAAGAAGCGCGTTCTAGTACTGGTTTCAGTCGTCCTCGTCCTGGCGTTCGCATCCACTGCGTTCGCTGCCGACGTCACCGTTCGCATCACCGGGCTCGAGTCCGGCGGAGAAGTTCGCGCCGCGCTCTTCGCCAGTGCTGCCGACTATGACGCCGACCGGCGAGCGGGTGTTGTCGCGGCCGCCGCAATCGGCGATGTGGTCGAACTGGTCTTCTCGGATGTCTCGCCGGGAACGTACGGCATCTCCGTGTTCCTGGATATGAACGCGAACGAGGAGCTCGACAAGAACTTCCTGCGCATTCCGAAAGAGCGGTACGGGTTTAGCAACAATGCGCGCGGCCGCTTCGGGCCACCCGACTTCGAAGCTTTCTCGTTCGAAGTCACGGACGAATCGCTCACGATCGAGATCGAGCTTCGATAGCCGAGGAGAGACAATGCTCATCACGACCTGGATCTATCTCACACTGTCGGCGGTCTCTGCGTTGAGTGTCGCAGTTGGCCGGCCCTGGACATCCGTCATTGCCCGGCTCAGCAATCCTCGCGAAATCTGGAGCAGTCCAGTCTTTCTCGAGACCAACAAGGTGCTGACCGGTGCGTGGGCGGTGATTTTCGGCGCTGCCGCGCTGGTCTCGGAGTTCGGGCCGCCGATGCTTCACATCGCGGCGGGCGTCGTCATGACCGCGATGGGAGTCGCCTCGACCCGAGTCGGTCGTTGGTATTCGGAGCGGAAGCTCGAGGGGCTGGGAATCCAGGTCGATTCTTCCGGTGACGTGTTGAAAGCGCTGCAAGATCAGATCGACGCGGCGAACCCGTGGGATTGGGAGCCGCCCGAGCTCGGAGTTGCCGAGCACTCCTCGCGTGACTGCGATGTGATCGTGATCGGCTCCGGTGTGGGTGGTCTCACTGCGGGCGCGCTTCTCGCAAAGCGAGGGCACCGCGTAACAGTGGTGGAGCAGCACACGATTCCCGGTGGATTCTGCCACTCGTGGAAACGCATGGTCCACACGCAGGACGGTCGGGCGCGTGTTCAGTTCGACGCCGGCGTGCACGATGTCAGTGGCACGCACGCGGGCGGTACGATCGACAACATCCTCAGGCTCGTCGAAGCACAAGAGCGAATCGATTGGCGCACGGTGAGCCAGGAGTATGTGGTTGGTGACCAGCGAATCGTCGTGCCAGAAGACTGGCGGACGTTCGTCGACGAACTAGGCCTGCGATTCCCTGTCGACCGACACCGCGTGGAAGCGCTATTCGCGGAGATCAAGAAGGTGCACGACGGGTTGTACTCGGCTGCGGACTGGTCGCTGGGCGTTCCGAGGCCACCGCAGACCGTCGAGGGGATGCTGACCTTCAGCGCCGAACACCCGACGACGCTCAAGTGGCGTCACATGCCCTTCCTCGAAATGCTCGACGAGTTTCTCACGGACCCGAAGCTGAAGCAGCTACTCACCGTTCTGACCGGCTATCTGACGGATCGTCCGAAGGACCTCACCGTGGGCAATATGGCGCCCATATTCGGCTACTACTTCAACGGCGGGCGCTATCCCGCCGGAGGTTCTCAGCGCTTCCCCGACCTACTCGTACAGGTGATACGCGAGAACGGCGGAGCCGTGCATTTCAAGTCGAGCGTGGAGCGTATTCTCGTCGCTAACGATGCAGTTCGCGGAATCCGACTGACTGACGGCGCCGAGATCCTGGCACCGGCCGTAGTCAGCAATGCCGATCTCTCGCGGACCATTGGCGATCTGTTGAAGGACGTAGCGCTTCCCGAGGAGTTCGCGTCGCGTTTCGGGAAGCTCGAGACCTCGACCTCCGGCCTGGCGGTTCAGCTCGTGGTCGACTTCGTACCGGACGTCGAACCCATCACCATCGTGAGCGATGGGGCGGGTCTCGGCTTCGCGATGTCGATTCCGTCGTTGGTCGATCCTGAGATTGCTCCGCCCGGTTGTGCGGGAATCGAGCTTCTCTCGTTCGTGAGCAAGGAAGAGGCGCTTCGCTGGAAGCGCGACGATCCGGACTACGCATCGCGGAAACTAAAGGCATGCGATGCCCTGGTGGAGCAGGCGGCGAAGCTCGTTCCAGGCCTCGCGGAGGGCATC
>JASLZO010000260.1 GCA_030754805.1 Dehalococcoidia bacterium | reverse complement strand
GTCTGGCCGCTGGCGCTCTGGGACGCGGTGTCACCACCGGCAATGCTAGGGCTGCAGGTCGCCGTCGGGGTGGTTTTCTACGTGTCTGCCTGCTGGCTCTTCCGCTTGCCCTCCTTCCTCGACGTGCTCGCCGAAGCGCGCGTTCTGCTGCACCGAGCGCGAAGCGCAGGTGCAGCGTGACCACGGAACGAGACGATCTCGGGCGCGTCATCGAGATCAGCGATTCCCAGGTGATGGCGCTGGAGCCGGTCGTCAGCGTCTACATGTCTACCTACAACCACGCCGAATACCTCGCACAGGCGATCGAAGGCGTCCGCGCACAGCGGACCACCTTCCCGATCGAGCTAGTGATCGGTGAAGACTGCTCGACGGATCGGACACGCGAGATCGCGATCGAATACCAGCAGCGTCACCCGGACCTGATTCGGATCATCACCGGACCGCGCAATCTCGGCGGCCGGCGAAACTCACGACGCACGCTCGCCCGGGTTCGCGGAGAGTTCGTCGCGTTCTGCGAGGGCGACGATTGGTGGTGCCATCCCGACAAGCTGCAGCGGCAGGTCGAGATCCTGCGTGAGAACCCCGCCATCGGGGTGGTTCACGGCGCGTTCCAGCGAGCGGAGTTTCGCGGCGGAGGGTGGATGACCTCCGAGAGTCCGCCGCGTCCCGCCCCTCTCTCGGGACACCTGTTCTCGCGCATCTTCTCGGATTTTCCGCTCCGCACCTGCACCGTTCTGTATCGCCGCGAGGTCATCGAGGCGTTTCGTGCCAGCGAGTTCGACCGGCCGGAGTACCTTGCGGGAGATACGGCCCGGGGCGCCTTCTGCTGCGCATCCTGGGAGGTCGGTTTCCTGGATGAAGTCGTCTCGACCTACCGGATCTCGCCTGGATCCATGACGCGTTCCGGCTACCCATCGATGCATCGCTTCACGCAGAGCTTGACCAGCCTCTACGAGCACTTCCGTCGCGTCTACGGTGATCGCGAAGACTTCGACGTAGCTTTCGGGAAGGTCATCTATCGTCGAGCGGTCGACACCGCATTCAGAGCCGGCGATGAAGAGGCGTTTCAGAAGGCCGTTGCTGTGTTGGGGGAAAGAGACCCCTCGGCGTTGAGCGCCCCGGGGCTCCGGTTTCGACGCCTCGTGATTCGGTCTCGCTTCATGCTTTTCGTCGTGCTCGGGATGCTCGAGAGCAGGTTGAGGATCCGAGAGTGGGCCCGCGAGTGGCGCGTTCGTCTGGCCGAGGCGGGTCGATCGTTCTGAGCAGGCTCTCCTGCCATCGGCTTGTTTCCAACTCGCGCGATACTCACCTCACCCGAGGGATAGCGACCGCATCAGGAAGAGCGGCCGGTTCAGGAATTCACCGAGGGAGTCGTCCCGGGCGATGTTCTCCTTCGTCGGCTCCCGATAGCTGACACCCTGCTCGTCCCTCTCCGCGATTCCGATCCGGAGCATCTCCCAGGATCCGCGAAGTCCCGATGTCAGGTACTCGATCATCTCCTGCTTGGTTCCCGTGGCGGAGAGAGGGAGGTTCCGGTTCCCCTTCCAGTTGTATCCGAGCTGGAATGCGAGAATCTTGATGGATCTGCTCAGCCCCACCAGATCTTCGATGATCTGCTCGCGAGCTTTCTCCACCGAGAGCTCCGGGTCGCCGTAGTCGTCTCCGATGTGGTGCAGGACGTTCAGCAGCAGGCCGATGTCGTAGCTGGATTCCGGCCGCTCGTCCTGGAAGTCCAGGTATTTGTTCCTGACCTCGATGCGATCGTCGAACTGCAGCATCCGGGCCGCCAGCTCGACGAACGCTGCGTGGTTCGGATTTCCCTCGTAGTAATCGACCCTCGCCGCCCCTGCCTCCAGGGCTTCGAAGGAGAAGAAGCCGGTGTTCCCCCCCACGTCCAACACCGTGCACCCCGCGAAGGAAATAGTCGACTTGATGAACTTCAGCCGCTCCGCCTCGTACCGCGACAGCGTGCGGATGTCGTCCGAGCTGATGAACTGCTGGAGGCAGTCGGGAAGCACCTGATAGTTGGAGTGCTTGCTGCCCTCGGAGTAGAGCCGTCTCAACTCGTCGATGTCTTCTCTAGCCATTGCTTTGGATTCGATGGTAGTAGTACCGCAAGGTATCGGACCGCAGGAACAAATCACTCGCCGCCCACGTGTGATACTCCGCCATGAACTGTTCCGGCGTGTAGCCGTGGAAGGCCAGCTCCCGGCCCGCGGCCAGGTCTTCCGTCATTCCGTCGGACCAGAGGTAATGCCCCGGCTTGCCACGGACGGGTTGCGAAGTCTCCGAAACCGGGTATCCGCAGTCTTCGACGAAACGCCGGAAGAGGGGAATGCCACGATCGACGAAGAGCTGCGACGGCCCCCACAGTCGCGGGTTCGCCTCGATCATCA
>JASLZO010000025.1:6062-10567 GCA_030754805.1 Dehalococcoidia bacterium | reverse complement strand
TCGCTCCAGACGTATTCGCCACCCTGAACGTCTCGGTTCAGCCGGAAGGAGGATCGCCACCGACGGAGGACGCCACAGACGACGAAACGGCCCCCGAGCCGACCGTCGACCAGGCCATCGCTGCCGAGGAGAAACGTCTCGAAGAAGAGGCGGCCGCAGCCGAGGAAGACTCGGAGCAGGAGGACGAAGCCATCGACGGAGAGACTCCTGCGGCCGAACTGGACGAAGCTGCGACGGAAGCGTCGGTCGCGGAGGACGATGCATCGGCCGATGAAGCGTCTTCAACCACGGATGATGCGTCTTCGGACGAAGCAGCCGATCCGGCAGCTACGGAGGACGAAGACGCGACACAGGACGATGTCTCGGCAGACGAAAAGCGCGGGGAAAGCAGCGAGGACTGACCGGCCGCCCTAGGTTAACGAGGCGGCCACCATGCGGTGTACACAGAACAGCTTCCACCACATGACGATGAAGCTGAGGAGGCCGTCCTCGGTTCACTGCTGATTGACAGTGACGCTACACCACGCGTCTCTGCGTTCCTCGAATCTGACGATTTCTTCCGCCAGAAGCACGGCTGGGTCTACGGCGCGTGCATGGCGCTCTTCACCCGTAACGAGCCGATCAATCAGATCTCCATCGCCGACGAACTCTCCCGACGGCAGCAGCTGGATGACACCGGGGGCCTCCCGTTCCTCAGTCATCTGATCGCCACGGTTCCAACCTCGGTCTACGCCGAGAACTATGGCCAGGTCGTCAGACGCCTGTCTGTCATGCGCCGGCTTATCACGGCCGGCGGACGGATCTCGGAAATCGGTTACCGGGCTGAACTGGACGAGGAAGAAGCTCTCCGCGAGGCCGAGGATCTCGTCTACAAGATCCGGATGAACCAGAGTCGACGTGACCTGGTCCCACTCGGGACCGCGCTTGATGAATTCCTGGAGGAAGGTTTACAGGCGGGGGGACGCGCGGAAGGCGTCGGTTCGGGGTTCACGGACCTCGATAGGGTCCTTGGTGGACTGCAACCCTCCGACCTGTTAATCCTCGCGGCCCGTCCCGGGGTGGGGAAGAGCGCGATGGCGCTCAACCTCGCGCGTTCAGTCGGCGACCAGCGGCGACCAGACGGCCGGCGGCGAGTAGCCGCGTTGTTCAGCGTCGAGATGGCGAGAGAGCAGGTGGTCGAACGTCTTCTCTCAAGTGAATCCTCCATTAGCACACGTCGCATCCGGGAAAGGAAATGGAACGATCGCGAAGAGGCACTGATCATGCGCGCGGTCGGAGAACTCGCGGACCTCGACCTCTACATTGATGACACCCCGCAACTCTCCGTCATCGAGATGCGGTCCAAGGCACGCCGGCTGTTTCTCGATCGCGGCCTCGACCTGATTATCGTGGACTACCTCCAGATGATGGTCGGGGGTGCCGGCGGGTTCGGAGGGAATCGTGTGCAGGAAATCTCCGAGATATCGCGCTCCCTGAAGGCGCTCGCACGCGACCTCAACGTTCCAGTGCTCGCGCTCTCACAGCTCTCCCGTGCCGTCGAGAACCGCCCCACCCATGAGCCCCAACTGTCAGACCTACGGGACAGCGGTGCAATCGAACAGGATGCGGACGTCGTCGCCTTCCTCTACCGGCCCGAACTCTATTTCACGGAGGAAGAGTGGGAGCGGACCCACGAAGGCCAATACCCACGTGGCCTCGCCGAAGTCATCGTTGCCAAGCACCGAAATGGCCCCCTCGCGCGCTTCTCCCTCGTATTCCGCGAAGAAACCACCACCTTCATGGACCTCTTCCGACCCGATAGCTCCGATATCGGGTCGATGTTCAACTGACCAGAATCTTGATGGTACGCGACGGCCTATTCCCCGGATTCCCGAGTCGCAGCGAGGCGACTCCCGTTCCGGCCATATTCTTCACCGAAGTTCTTCCCCAGCTCGACGACCTACTCGAACTGAAGGTCTTCCTCGTCGCGCTCCGGCGCATCAAGAGACGGAAGGGCTCGGTTCGATGGGTGTCGGACACCGAACTCCAGGCAGCTCCAGAACTCTGTGACCAACATCCCGAGGCCATAGACAATGCCGCCCAGTCGGTCACCAAGCAGGGGCTCCTCGTCGACGTACCACTCGGCGGAGACGGGGACGCCGGTCGTGCCGCGTACTTCCTAAACGACCCAGAAGGCCGGAGAGCGGCCTCACAGGTCCGTTCGGGAGCGGTGGAAATCGCGAGCGGGGTCACCGGTCTGACCCATCCTCCAACGAGTTCGAACGTGCAACGGGATACGGTGAGCATCTTCCGGCTCTACGAAGAAACCATTGGCCCCGTACCCGGCGCGGGCATCGCGGAGGAACTCGCGGAGGCCGAAGCCGATTTCGCGAGCGACTGGATCGCCGATGCGTTCAAGGAAGCGGCGGCACAGAATGTCCGCCGTTGGGCATATATCCGGGCGATCCTGGCCCGTTGGCGCGAGGAAGGAAGGGAAAATTCGACGAATGGAACGGCTGAGCGATCTTCTTCGAAAGGCAGATATCGAAACGGCCGCTACGGGCGAGTCGTTCGTTGGAAATAGCGAGGGCAACGCCGATCCTCACTCCGCCGAACCCCGGGACGAGCCGGGCACATGCCCTGTCTGCCACGGATCAGGATGGGTCGGCCAGGTTCTCCCTGTCGACGATCCTGAGTTCGGCAAGCCGGTACCGTGCCAATGTCGCCTCGTTAACCTCGATCAAGACCGCGCCGACCGCCTACAGCGCTACAGCAACCTGGGCCCGCTGGCCGACACGACATTCGAGCGGACCATAGAATCCGGCGTTCGACCCGAACCCCGGAGCCGCGAGATGTTCGCTCAAGCGCTCACGGCGTCACAGACCTATGCCGCCGATCCCCGGGGCTGGTTGGTCCTGGTGGGCGCCTCGGGCAGTGGGAAGACTCACCTCGCGGCCGCCATCACCAACGAAAGACTACGGCAGGACGAGAAGGCGCTCTTCATTTTCCTCCCAGACCTCCTGGACCACCTTCGCTCTGCATACGCGCCCAACGCCGAGATGGCCTACGACACGCTCTTTCACCAGGTCCGCGAGGCCTCGTTTCTCGTCGTTGATGATCTCGGAGCTCAGGCATCCACGCCGTGGGCCGAGGAGAAACTCTTCCAAATCCTCAATCACCGATTCACCGGTCGCCTGCCCACGGTGGTCACCCTTTCGAGCGACCTTGAAGCAGTCGAGCCGCGGCTCCGGAGTCGGCTCAGCGATCCGGAAATCTCCCGCGTGATCGCTCTGGCGACGGAGGCAAAAGATTCCGCGTTCGACGGCGTTCTCGGACTCCCGCGGTTCCAGGCGATGACGTTCGCCTCGTTCAGGTCAACCCGCACCGACCTGACCGTCGAGCAGGGACGGAGCGTGGACGCCGGCTTCCGTGCCGCCCGCACCTTCGCTGAAAAACCAGATGGCTGGCTCGTCTTCATGGGTGACCACGGCGTCGGCAAGACCCATCTTGCTGCGGCGGTCGCGAACGAGCGCGTCGAGCGGGGCTCAAAAGTTCTGCTCGTCGTCGTCCCTGACTTGCTGGACCATCTCCGGTACACCTTCCAACCCGGCGGTGATGTCACGTATGACGAAGCCTTCGAGGAGGTGAAACGCGTTCCGATGCTGGTCATGGACGACCTCGGGGCGCACTCCACCTCTCCCTGGGCTCAGGAGAAGCTCTACCAGATCATCAACTACCGCTACAACGCACAGCTTCCGATGGTCGTGACCACGAACCTCTCGCTCGATGATCTTGAGCGCACTGAGCCCCGCATCGCCTCGCGATTGGCCGACACGCGCTTCAGCGTCGTTCTTGGCATCGATGCGACTGACTTTCGAATCGACCGCCCTCCGTCCACCCGGTATCAGCGTTCCCCAACATCGGATTGGTGAAGCAGGACCCCATCGGATGACAGCGAGGGAACTGGCCGGTAAATTCGGCGGATGACTTCTGGTGCGCGGACGCCGTATTGCGTCTTCTGCGAGATTATCGCTGGTCGCGAACCCGCCGACATATGGCACCAGGACGACGAGTTCATCGTCTTCCGAAACCGGTTGCGATGGCTGCCCATCATGCTGTTGATCGTGCCCAAGAAGCACATGAGTCAGGACGAACTCTGGTCGGATATGGGACGTGCCGCGAAGCTCGCGGTCGCACTGGGCAACGAACACGCATCTGGCGGGTTCCGCCTTCTCTCTAACTTCGGCCAACACGCCCTTCAGACCGTGCAGCACGCCCACCTGCATCTGCTCGGTGGAACCGAACTCGGACTCTATGTCTAATGGCCGTTCTGCGGTAGCATTCCGAACCCACACACCCCCTTCGGGGTATTTTCAGAGGAGTCACACCTTGACGACACCGCCGACGGACACTGTGGTTGGAAAATCCGTTGCCCGCATCGACGGACCTGAGAAGACCACCGGCCGCGGTCACTACGCGCTCGATACCAACCTACCGGGACAACTCTGGATGAAAATCTTGCGCAG
>JASLZO010000025.1:0-6052 GCA_030754805.1 Dehalococcoidia bacterium | reverse complement strand
GCCGTCATCACGGGCAAGGACGTCGAGGGCATGCGCACAGGAAACGCGATCAAGGACGAGCCGGTCCTGTGTTGGGACGAAGTGATGCTGGTCGGAGACAAGGTCGCCGCCGTCGCCGCGGATGATCCCGACACCGCCGCTGCCGCGTTGCTGCTCATCGAGGTCGATTACGAAGAACTCCCTGCGATCTTCGATCCGATCGAATCCGCCGCTCCCGGCGCCCAGATCTTTCACCCTGACTTCGACGATTACGAGAAGATGATGCCCCTCCCGGCCGACGGGAACCGTTACGCCGGGATCAGCACCGAGCGAGGTGATGTCGAGGACGGGTTCGCCGATGCCGACATCGTCCTCGAGCGGACGTACAAAACCCCTCTCCTGCACCAAGCCTATCTAGAACCGCACGGGTGCCTGGTCAAAATCGAGAACGACGGTTCCGTCGAGATTTGGGCCGCGAACGACTCTCCGAACGGCGCCCACCAGGAAATCGCTCGTCTGTTCGGTCTTGACGAAGACAGGATCAACATCAACTTCGCCTACGTCGGAGGCTCGTTCGGCGGCAAATCCACCGCCATCTGCATACCTATTGCTTATCTGCTGGCTCAAAAGACCGGACGCCCGGTGAAGTGGCGTGCCGACTACGAAGAAGAGTTCCAGAACATGACGATGCGTCACCCCGCAACCATGCAGGTCAAGACCGGCATGAAGCGGGACGGAACCATCACCGCCTGGGAATCGGAGATCCACTTCGCGGGTGGCGGCTACGCCGCATACGCACCCATACCCGCTATCACCGGGATCCTCGAAATCGTCGGCCCGTATCAGATCTCGAACGTCAAGGTGAACTCACACCAGGTCTACACCAACACCTCGCCGTGCACCTACGCCAGATCGCCCGGACACGTCCAGGCGCACTTCGCCGGCGAATCTCATATGGACGTCATGGCCAGAGCGATTGCCATGGACCCGCTCGATTTCCGGCTCCGCAACGTCGTAGGCGCGAACGATGAATATCCGACAGGAGAGGAGTGGCAGGACGTCCGCGCCGAAGAGGCGCTTCGCCGTGCCGCGGAGGCCGCCGGGTACGACGGCCCGAAGGAACCGGGGGTCGGACGCGGAATCGCCATCGGCAGCCACAGTCAGATCGGCGCGTCTGCCCACGTTGAGGTCAAAATCCTCGAAGACGGCGGCGTCGAGGTGGGTCATCCCGTCTTCGATCCCGGAGTCGGCACCGCCACGATCATCTCGCAGATCGTCTCGCAGGAGCTATCCGTTCCGCTCGATAGAATCAGGGTCACCCACTGGTCGACCGGCGGAGAGAAGAAGACCGGGGATATGGGCATCGCCGGCAGCCGGGGCGCGCGCGTCTACAGCGCCGCCGCGCATGGCGCATCGGTGAACGCACGAGAGCGGCTCCAACAGCTCACCGCTGAGTTCATGGGCTGGCCCGAGGAGCAAATCACGTTCGAGCACGGGTACGTCGTCAATGGCTCGACGCCTGCCGAACGGATCCCAATCGAGGAGGTCGTGCGCAGGTTCGGTGAGCCCGTGGTTGCACAGACCGACGAACAGCAGGGCTTCGACAGCCCATGGACCGGCTTCGGGGTTCACGTCGTAGACGTCGCCGTCGATCAGGACAGCGGCGAAATCGACGTGCTCCGCTACACGGCCGTCCACGAGACCGGGCGGATGCTCAATCCCATCGGGTTCACCGGTCAGATCGAGGGCGGCCTCGTCCAGTCCCTCGGCACCGCCGTCATGGAGGGACTAGTCCACGACGAAGGCGGTCGCGTCACGAACCCTTCGTTCGCGGACATGAAGATTCCGACCGTCGCCGATATCCCGGCCCTGAACACTGTCGTTCTCGAATCCGACGACGGCCATGGACCGTACAACACCAGGGGCATCGGAGAGCACACGAACAGCATGGCCGCCCCCGCCGTCGCGAACGCCGTGGCGGATGTCGTCGGAGCCAGGATCAACGAGATCCCTATCACGCCCGAAAAGGTCCACGCCGAGATTAAAGGCGGCTCCGCCTAAAGGGTCACACCCGGCATCGGCTACCCCGCAACCCTCCGGATCTGCACCGCCGTGGCCTTGAACTGCGCCGTGTGACTCTGCGGGTCGTGTTCGTCGGTCGTGAGCACATTCGTCATCGCTTTGTCTGGGAAGCTGAAGCTCATGAACGCGATTCCCGCCGGCGACATGTCCGTGATCTTCACCGGCAATCGGAGCGTCCCTCGACGCGATGAGACGTCCGCCTCGTCCCCATCCTCCAGCCTGAGGTCGACCGCGTCTTCCAGGTTGATCTCCAGCACTTCCTCTGGGACCAGTTCGTTCAAACGCTCATCTCGACGGGTCATCGTCCCCGTGTGATATGTCGGCCGGCGCCGACCGGTCGTGAGCACGAACGGGTAGTCGTCGTCCGGCGGCTCTGCGGCAGGGACGTGGGGCGTCATCATGAACCTGCCCCTCCCGGACACGAACGTGTGCTCGTGCAGGAACGAAGTGCCCGGATGGTCCGGTGTCGGGCACGGCCACTGCAGGCCCTCCTTCTCGATCCGTTCATAGCTGATTCCGGAGATGATTGGCGCCAGGCGGGCGGCTTCGTCCCAGACCTCCGATGGCCCCGAGTACGACATCGCGTACCCCATCCGGTTCGCGACCTCCAAGATGCCCTCCCAATCGCTTCGCGCGACACCGGGCGCGTCCACCGCTTTCCGTAGGCGTTGCACACGACGGTCGGTGTTCGTGTACGTTCCTTCCACCTCCGCGTACGCCGCCGCCGGGAGCACCACGTCCGCCACCTGTGCCGTTTCGGTCAAGAACAAATCCTGCACGACCATCAGATCGAGTTCCCCAAGAGCTTCTCGCGTCTTGTTCGTGTTCGCTTCGGAGACAATGGTGTTCTCGCCCATCACCCAGAGACCCTTGATGCGATCCTCCAGCATCTCCTCGACCGCCGCAACTTTCGTCAATCCCGGTTTCGGATCAAGCTCAACGCCCCACTCCTTCTCGAAGCGCGCCCGAGCTTCGTCGTCCCCGTGACGCTGATACCCGGGTAGGAACGCGGGAAGCGCGCCCATGTCTCCAGCGCCCTGGACGTTGTTCTGTCCGCGCAAAGGGTTCAGCCCGGCGCTGGGTATCCCTAGGTTGCCGGTCAGCATCGTCAGGTTCGCCAGTGCCTGCACGTTGTAGACGCCATGGACATGCTCCGTCACGCCCAGTGTGTAGATCACGGCCGCTCGTTCTGCTATTGCATACTCGCGGGCCGCGGCGACGATCTCCTCGCGGGGAAGGCCGGTATGCGACTCTCCATATTCGGGCGTGTAGGTCTTCAGGAACTTTCGGAGTTCGCCCAATCCCTCGGTGCGCTCCGAGACGAACTCGTGGTCATACAAGTCTTCTTCGATGATCACGTGCGCCATCGTGTTGTAGAGGACGGTATCCGAGCCGATCTTGAGCGGCAGCCAGCGGTGGGCGAACTCCGTCAGTCCAATCTTCCGCGGGTCGGCGACCATCAGCTTTGCCCCCTTCGAGACCGCCTTTTTCACCCGCAGCGCGAGTACCGGGTGCGTCTCTGTCGTATTAGTCCCCGTCGCGAAAATGAGTGGAGCGTTCTCTAACTCCGTTTGTGAGTTGCTCATCGCGCCCCGTCCGAACATGGCCATCAGTCCGGTGACCGAAGCAGCGTGTCAAGTGCGTGAGCAGTTGTCGACGTTGTTCGTGCCCAGCACCGCGTGGGCGAACTTCTCCAGCATGAAATTGCTCTCGTTGGTCGATCGTGAAGACGACCACAGCGCAAACCCGGCGCCACCGTAACGCTCCTTGATCTTCCCGAACGCCTCGGCAATCAAGGTGGTGGCCTCTTCCCAGCTTGCCTCTTGCAGTTCGCCGTTCTGTCGCACCAACGGTGTCGTGAGCCGGTCGGGGCTGTGGATGAACCCGGTGCCGAACTGCCCCTTCACGCAGAGAGCCCCCTCGCTGACGGGCGAGCTCCAGTCGGGGGTTACACCCACGACCTTCCCCTGGAACACGTTCAGCTCCATGCCACACCCGGTCCCGCAAAACGGGCAGATGGTGCGCACCTTTTCTACGATCGTCATCGGATCGCCCCTTCATCCTTCAGCAACTCGATCATCCGGCGGTCCAGCAGTGCTCCTGTCGGACAGGTCTGGATGCACTGACCGCAGAACGTGCATGGACTGTCCATCAACCCGCCGTCGAACGAAGTCGCGATGATGCTCGCGAAGCCGCGGCCCGCAGGGCCTATCGCGTGGGCCTGTTCATGTTCCCCGCACACACGGGTGCACCGGTAGCAGAAGATGCACTGATCGTAGTCACGAAGGATGAACGGGTTGCTGTCGTCCAACTTCGGCCCGGCACTGGTGGCGCCCCGCAGCGCCCCCGGCTCCGCTCCTACCTCCGCCGCCAACGCGTGCAGGTCGCACGGGCCGTGCATCTCACACGAGAGACAGGCGCCTCCACCAAGCTCGGAAAGCGTCAGCTCAATGATTCCCTTGCGCCAGGTAGAAAGGTCGTCATCCTCGGTTACCACGGTCATTCCGGGCTCAATCTTTTGTGCGCAGGCGGCGATCGGCAACCTGCGGCCCTCGACCTTGACCACGCACACGCGACAGGTCGCCGAAGGCGTAACGCGTTCGTCATGGCACAAGATCGGCACCGCCACACCTACCATTGCTGCCGCCTCAAGAATCGTTTCGCCCTCTGAGATGTCGATCTCGCGGCCATTGATGGTCGCGCGTTGGCCTTGTTGCGTCATCTTTCCCTCGTTACCAGTTCCTAAAGAGAGCAGACGCCCGCACGACAGTTTCGGCCGGTCGCATGCTCGTCAACCTCGTTTCGGAAGGAACGGAACAAGCCGGTTACGACCAGCGGCGCCGCCTGCCCAAGCCCGCACGCGGAGGTCGTTGCCATCAGTGCCCCGATCGCATCCATGCGCGACAGGGCGTCTTCCGACAGGTCGTGCCGACCTGTCAGACCATCCAGCAACTCCCGGAGCCGCACCGTCCCGATCCTGCACGGGAAGCACCTCCCGCAACTCTCGTCTTGATAGAAACGCATCGTCGTCCGCACGAATTCCACGATGCAGCGAGAGTCGTCCACCACGACGATCCCACCCGAACCCACCGACACGCCGAGGTCGCCGTTGCTCACGTAATCAAGATTGATATCCAGGTGTTCCGCGCCGAGAAGTCCACCAGAGATGCCCCCCAGCGTGAAAGCCTTTGTAGTTCGACCCTCGGACGGACCGCCGGCATATCCCTCGATCACTTCCCTTGCCGTAATCCCGAGTGGGAGTTCGTAGTTCCCGGCCTGTTGGACGTCCCCACTGACTGAGTAAAGCTTGGTGCCCGCATTCTCGCGCCGTCCTAGGCCGCGGAACCAGTCCGCTCCTTTTTCCAGAATCGGCGGGACCGCACTGAACGATTCGACGTTGTTGATCACCGTCGGTCGGTTCCATAGGCCACTCGTTGTTGGGAACGGCGGCCGTTCCCGCGGCCAGGGCTTCACGCCCTCCAACGAATTCAGGAGTGATGTCTCTTCACCACACACATACGAGCCCGCACCGCGCTTCACCCACATACGGAAGGCGACTTCGGAACCCATGATGGAACTCCCGAGCACCCCCGCGGATTCCGCCTCGTTGATCGCATTAAGCAACCGTTCGAGCGCCTCCGGGTACTCGTAGCGCAGGTAGATAATCCCAGTCGTCGCGCCGGCTGCCACACCCGCGAGCGCCATTCCTTCCAGCAACAAATGAGGGCTCAGGTGCAGCAGCGGCCGGTCCTTGAACGTCCCCGGCTCTCCCTCGTCCGCGTTACAGACGATGTACTTCAGATCGCCGGGAGCTTCGCGAACGGCGCGCCATTTCGCCGCCAGTGGGAACGCCGCCCCGCCACGACCGGTCAATCCGCTGGAGGCCAGTGACTCCAACGCCGACTGGACGCTCGTCTCGCCGTTCGCCAGGAGCGAGAGCTGCTGATACCCACCAGACTCACGATACGAGTCGATACTCCCACCCTCGTCA
>JASLZO010000259.1 GCA_030754805.1 Dehalococcoidia bacterium | reverse complement strand
GGGCACAACATGAACGGGAGATCTGGACTCAACACGAACGGGAACCCACACCCTCGTTCGCCCTGAGCTTGTCGAAGGGCCACTCGACAGTCTCGCTGAGGGTCTTGTCGGCGAGTTCAAGCGCGGCGCCGGGGTGGTTCGACAGGCTTACCACGAACGGTAGAGTTGGGCTCACCACGAACGCGTGAAAGGGATCACCAGGAACACGCCGAATTCAATTCCGTTAGTCCTGAGCCCGTCGAAGGGCCCCGATGACAACTCCTCCCCTTCGTCCCAAGCCTGTCGATGGTCCTCGATGGCAACCCCTCTCGCCGTTCGCCCCTTCGGAAATCTCAGGGCAGGCTCTGAGCCTGTCGAAGGGTCGCCCTCCACCAGCATCACCTTAGCACTATCCCTGCGCGTCCAGGAACGCGCGGGCGCCGTCCAAAATCAAGTTCGGGAGGCCGAGTACGGCCGTCAGGTCTGACGACATCTTCCGCCCGGCGGCGTGGATGCGATCGGCCACCGAGGCTTCGGCTGCCTTGACGTCGGGATGGTCCGGTTGTCCGGGCAGTCCCATGGACTGGGCCAGGTCGTTGGAGCCCCACGCGAACGCGTCGATCCCGTCCACTGCGAGGATGGAGTCCAGATTCTCGAATGCCGTCGCCGTCTCGAGCTGGGCCATGACGAGCATCTCTTTGTTTGTCTCGACCATCCACTCGGTCCTCTGCGAGCCGGGTTGGTCCAACAGGCCGCCGTCGTTGTAGAACGTCCCGGCGCCGCCACCCCATGAGCGGTCTCCTTCCGGCACGAATCGGCAAGAGTCGACGAGCTGATTCGCGTGCTCGGCAGTGTCGACGTGGGGTCCGAGAACGCCCATCACGCCTCTGTCGAGGAACTGGTTGATCGTCGAGTCCGTCAGGTTTGGAACTCTGGCTGTGACCGTGAGTCCGTATCCGTTGGCGACTCGCACCATAGCGTCGATGCTTTCAGGCGAGAAGAGCCCGTGCTCGCCGTCCAGATTGACGTGATCGAAGCCTCCCATCATCCCCACAAGCTCGATCGCCTCCGCGCAAGGAAAGACCAAGCCCAATCCAAGGCCCTTCTTGCCTTCTCGGTTTTTCGCCAGGATGTTGTTCGTCCGGATTCTCGTCATTCCCGCCTCCTTGGCATCAATACCTAATCAGTGTGCGCCGCAGCTTTGTTTCGCCTCAAATTGCTGCGGAATACACCGGTTCCTAGTGAAATGGACAGTTTCTCCGCCTCGTGGTCGATCGTCGGCCAGCGCCGCAGGTCAAGACTTCAGGATGCGAAATACTCTGGCTGGGCATCGAACATCTCGCCCATCATTGCGCGTATCTCCGACAGCGACAGGATGGACGCGGTGAGCGGGTCGAGCATTGCCGCGTGGATGGCCGCCTCTCGATCTCCCTCAAGTATCGACCTGACCGCAAGCCTGTGGAGGTTGATGTTGGACTGGATCAGTCCGGCGCACTGATCCGGGAGATCGCCCACGTAACTGGGATGAACGCCCAGGTCGTCGACCATGCACGGGACCTCGACGCAGGAGCCCTCGGGAAGGTTCGATATTAGGCCCGTATTTCGGACATTAACGTTCACGCGCCTCTGCGTGCCGGTCTCCATCGAATCCATGATGTACGCGGCGTACTCGTTCGTCCGTTGGGGGGACATCGGGGTGTCGGATTCGAGTTCGTCGCTTATGGCCTGGTAGTGCGAGTCGACCCTACGTTGCTGAGCTCGTACCCCGACGTCGAACGGGGACAGGCCGAAACGTTCCATTCGACCCGGTTCGCCCCTGAAGTACGGCACGTACTCAGACATGTGCCGCGTCGACTCGGAAACGAAGTAACCGAAGTGACGCATCACCTCGAACCTAACTGGGTCCTTAACGAAAATCTCCGGGTTGTCCAAGGCGGCGCGCAACGCGGGATAAGCGTCGCGGCCTTGATTTTCGAATCGCAGGTACCATGCCATGTGGTTGATGCCGGCGGTCCAATACGAAACGTCGGAGAGGTTGGCGCCGATGTACTCGGACAACTGTCGGGCCGTGTTCTGAACGCTGTGGCAGAGGCCGACGTTCTGAATCGACGTGGCGTCGTTGATCGCCCAGCACGCGATGGCCATTGGGTTTGTGTAGTTGAGCAGCCAGGTTTCAGGGCACAGGCGTTCCGTGTCTTTGCATATGTCGATCAGCACCGGGACGGTCCTCAGCGCCTTGATCACACCGCCTGGGCCGATGGTGTCTCCGACCGCCTGATCGACCCCGTATCGCTGCGGTATGCCCCGGTCCACGGCGTCGTCATCCCTTACCCTGATCGTGGTGATGACGTAGTCCGCGCCGTCAAGCGATTTTTCGCGATCGGACGTGGCTTCGATTCGCGCGCCGGTTCCAGAGTCCTTGGCC
>JASLZO010000258.1 GCA_030754805.1 Dehalococcoidia bacterium | reverse complement strand
GGTCGGCCATTCGCTGCTGGGTCTGGTGGTCGGTGTTCGCCGTCGCGGTCTGCTGCACCTCTTCCTCCTTCTTCTCCAGCGCGGCGGTCGCCAGACGCTCGGCCTCACCCGCCTCCATCTCTCCCGCTTCCATCTTCTTGAGAATCAGCATCGCCTTGCGCTCGTAGTCCGCGGCACGCTTCTTGTGGTCGGACGTCTCCTTCTGCATCCGAATGGCGAGCGACTTCACTTGCGCAAGACTGACCATCGCGGCCTGGAGGTTCTTCTTGAGATCGCGAATCCCCTGTTCGGTCATCTTGATCGGGTCTTCTAGGCTATCCATCGCGGCGTGGGCGTTCGATTCGGCAACCTTGAACATCCTGCGAAAAATGCTGGCCATGACTACGTCTCCTGGGACACGAGCTATTTCTTTAGATAGGTGAGCAGCTCAGCGCCGTACTCCGCCAGCGCCAAGGAGAGGGCCCGGATCGAACCCTCGAGCTCGTTGAGATCGAGATGGGCAAGCTGCAGCGTATCGCGATAAAAAATACGCCCGGCGTCTTCATCGAGCACAAAGGCGCCGTGCACCAAGGTGTTGTTCATCTGCAGCAACCGGACGAACAGATTGCGCGGATCGGCCGGCACCTCGGCGATCAGCTGTTCGAGGACGACGATTGGGGGCTCACAGTCTATGACCAGCTGCTTGATCCCGTTGTCCTCATCATCGACCACCACCAGCTCCTCGGCTTCGTTTTCCGTGACAATCGTGAGATCGAGGTCGAGCAGATAGCCCTTTACCCGATCGAGATGCTCAGACATCAATCAACGCCTCCTTCTTCATCTGTGATCCTATCGTTGTTTACGATCCAGTCGGTCGAGCAGTTCATCGTGGGCCCGGTTGAGACCCTGAGCCAACTGGGTCGCGATCCGCTTCTTGTCGGGATCGGCCGAATGGAGGTCGGGGTGATATCGCTTGAGGAGCCTCCTCCGGGCCTCCCGTACCGCGTCGATGTCGGCCCCGTAGGACAGTTCGAGGTTGGCATAATACTCTGCCAGCTCCGGATCCCGTGACGGCGCACCACGCCCACCGACCGCCGCGGCCTCAGGCCGTGACGCGGTGTCTTCTCCGACCGTTCGCCCTTGTTCCCGATCTGTGCTCGGGTCTCGCCGATGTGAATGTCGAACACCGGCGCCCCACCGGCGCGCACCCAACCGCCCCGACAGCTCGCTCTTCAGCAGCACGCCCACGCGTCCGATGAATGACATGTTTGTGACGAACATTCCTCTCACGACGCGTGGCGCTTACGCGCCGAGACGACTACCAGCCGATCATCCGCATTGACGATGGTATCTCCATCGGGGTTCGTCACCACGTCGCCCGCTCCATGCGGCAGCACGGCCAAGGCAATCATGCCGTCTTCACGCTTCAGATCGGAAAACACGTCGAAGAAGGGGCGCCCCGCCAACCCCACCGGGACCGGGACGGTGATGAGATCGTGGCCCACCTGGGCGCTCAAGAGCTCACGCAACACGGTGGAGATGCCGTGGTCCAGGGTCGCGGTCGAGATGACACGGCTGCTGAACTCGGCCCCGACGATGATCTCATCGGCGCCGGCGCGCTCGCAGTGGCGGACGTTCTCTTCGCTCACCAGCTCGACGATCGAATAGGCGTCAGGGTTGAGGCTTTCGACCGTCAACACCGACAGCACCGCTTTGGCATCCCGTGCCCCCTGCTCCAAGGACCGGTCGCCGACGAGCACAACGGTGGCCGCCTTTTCGATGCCGGCTCGCTTCAGTTGCTCTTCGGTCAGCTCGCCACGCACGAAATAGAGCTGCTCGTCCACCACCGGCTTCGCATCGATATCGGCCACGAGCACGATCGGGGCGCCTGCTGCGCGCGAGTCGGCCCGGAGATCCTTGAGGATCTCCCGCGTCCGGTCGTTCCATCCGCACAGGATGATGTGACCATCCAGGTCGTACGAACCCATGCCCCGCTCCTTCCTCAACCGCTTCTCGACGAACACACCGGCGATAGTCGCCGTGAACATGCCGAGCACACCAATGCCAAAAAACATGAGCACGACGCCGATCAGCCGGCCGCCGGGCGAAGTCGGAGAGATGTCTCCGAAGCCGACCGTGGTCAGGGTGACAATGGCCCACCAGAGTGCGTCGGGAAACGGTCGGTTCTCCTCGAAGTAGGTGAGCCCAGCGGCTCCGACAAGAATCAACAAGACGATGACACCCATCAACCGGAAAAGGTTCTCCCGGTGCAGAAAGGCCAGAAGCTCCAGAAACGGGTGCGCCACCTTGGTCTTGAACACACTCATCACGCCGTCTCGGCCTGAACTGAATCAAACACTGGCGCAGCCCTCCGGCGTCCTTCTGCCTCCTGCCTCCTTGGGTCCGCTAATACACATCCCAGTCCC
>JASLZO010000257.1 GCA_030754805.1 Dehalococcoidia bacterium | reverse complement strand
GCCGCCGAACCCGGCGTAGGTGACGGCCGAGTCGTTGGCGATGACGCGCACCGCGACCTGGATCATCGATTCGCAGATGACGGGATTGACTTTGGCGGGCATGATCGACGAGCCGGGTTGGACCTCTGGGAGCGCAATCTCGGCGATGCCGGACCGTGGGCCAGAGCCTAGCCAGCGAACGTCGTTCGCGATCTTCATCATGCTCACCGCGATGGTGTTCATCGCCCCGCTGGCCTCGACGAGAGTGTTCAGAGTGCTCTGCGCTTGGAAGTGATTCGAAGTTTCGTGGACCGGGATGTGCGTGAGTTCGGCGAGACGACGGCAGACGCGGGTCGCGAACTCCGGATGGGCGTTGATGCCAGTGCCGACCGCGGTCCCGCCGAGTGGGACTTCCGCAAGCTCGTCGAGCGCATGTTGCGCCCGTCGTGTTGCTCGCTCCATCTGGCCCGCGTGCCCTAGGAACTCCTGGCCGAGACGGATCGGCGTCGCGTCTTGAAGATGGGTCCTGCCGGTTTTGACGATCGGCATGAACTCCTGAGACTTTCGATCCAGAGATGCGGCTAGCCGTTCGACGGCCGGCATCAACTCGTCCTGGATCCCTTGAGCCGCCGCCAACTGGATAGCGGTCGGAATGATGTCGTTTGATGACTGTCCCTGGTTCACGTGGTCATTTGGGTGGACCATCCGTGATCCGAATTCGCCTCCAAGGATCTGCGTCGCGCGATTCGCGATCACCTCGTTGACGTTCATGTTTGACGACGTGCCGGACCCAGTCTGGAAGATGTCTACGACGAAATGCTCATCGAGGCCGCCGTCCGCCACTTCCTGGGCGGCTTCGACCACGGCGCCACCGATACCTGGCTCGATTACGCCGAGGTCCAGATTCACCTCTGCAGACGCCCTCTTCAGTAGCCCGAGGGCGCGGATCATTGAACGTGGGAAGCGCAGGTCGCTGATGGGAAAATTCAGCACAGCGCGCTGCGTCTGAGCGCCCCACATCGCCTCATCCGGAATTTCCATCTCTCCCATCGAATCGCGTTCCGTCCTCATGTGGTCACCTCGTATTGATTAACTCTTGGACCATTCCGTCGAACCCTTCAAGATCGACCGGTCCCACAACCTTCCTCTTCAGCTTTCCATCGCCCGTAATGAACAGCGTGGACGGGACTCTGTTGAGCCCGTATTTGACGATAAGGTTTGCATGCGGGACGGACGCCAGTGGGTATTGAACGCCCGTCATTTCTACGAGTTCTTGAGCCTGCTCTGGCGAACCAAAGTCCGCCACATCGGTCAAGTCCACTCCCAGCATACGGAACTCGCCGCCCCGTTCTGCGTACACCTGCTGGAAGATTGGCATCTCCCTCAGGCAGGGAGGGCAGGTGGCACCATAGAAATTCACGATTACCGGTCGGCCGCCCCCGATGATATCCACGAGTCGGAGGTTCGCTCGACCGGCGCCAACTTCGTCGACCCCGGTTCTGAGACTCATGGCGAAGTCGATGGCGTCGGGAAACGGCGTAGCGGTTGGACCCGGGGTCGAGGTTGCCAAAGGCGCCGTGAGTTCTTCGTCATCGGCAGGGGCACATGCTCCGCGTACCAAGAGGGCAGCGATGGCCATGATTCCGAAGAGGGCACCCGGGCCCATGGGGCCTATCGTGGTTCTGCTAGAACGCCGCAGGGCTCGCAAATATCATTTCCTTAATCGGTTTCTTGCCTTGCTCGACGCTCGGTTGCGGTCACTGCCAACAGCTATGGAGAAGATAGGGTCGACACCGTCACGGTGGAACGTGACCTAGGGGCCGTTCGTTTCGGTCGGGCTCTCGTGGTCGTGCCCGAAGTCCTCGTCCGAGAACGTCCCGAGGCTCCGACCCCGAAATACAGAAACGACGAAGTCATCCCGTGGGGTGTCAGCGGTCATCACGAGGTGTTCGTCCACCAGCTCGATGAGGCCTTCGACCTGGTTATCTGAGAGTGATTCCTCGACGCTGAGCGATCCCTGGACGACCGTGCCTGTGAAGTGAAGATCGACTCTGCCGACGATCTGGTCACCGTCGACGATCGTGTAGCCCTCTGAGTGCGCGGTCCTACATTCCCGTTCGAAGCGGAATGCGGCCTGGTACTCGGGTTCGTTGCTAGGGCCGGACATGGCCGTCTCCCATGATCGTCCACTTGTAGCTGGTGAGTTCCCTGAGGCCCATGGGGCCGCGGGCGTGGAGCTTATTAGTGCTGATGGCGACCTCGGCGCCCAGTCCGAGCGCAGAGCCGTCGGTGAAGCGAGTTGAGGCGTTCACGTAGACGCAGGCCGCATCGACCTCGTCGAGGAAGCGCATAGCATGGTTGTGGTCGTCGGTGATAATCGCTTCGGAGTGGCCCGATCCGTAGTGCTCTATATGTTCTAGGGCTTCTT
>JASLZO010000256.1 GCA_030754805.1 Dehalococcoidia bacterium | reverse complement strand
CCGACGGCTGGTCGCGCAGCTCCGACGCCGTGGTCACGTGGTGAACCGGAAGCGCATGGTTCCTCTAATGCGTGAGGAGGGGATCACCATCAAAACCAAGCGACGGCGCGGGACGACCGACAGTCGTCATGGACATCCTCGGTATCCCAACCTGGTGAAGGAACTCCTCGCTGAGGACGAGGTGGTCCGACCCGATCAGGTGTGGTGCGCGGACATCACCTACATCCCGCTGCGTCGTGACTTCGTATACCTTGCGGTGCTGATGGACCTGCATACGCGCTCGATACGTGGCTGGGAGTTGGCGGGACACATGACCGATGAGCTGACGCTGTCGGCGCTGCGCCGTGCGCTGACCACGCGTTCGGCGCCGGAGATCCATCATTCGGACCAGGGCGTGCAGTATGCTTCGCGGGACTACGTGGAGCTTCTACACTCCCGCCAGACACGCGTGAGCATGACCGCGGTAGGTCGTCCCACCGAGAACGGTCACGTCGAGCGCTTCATGCGCACGCTGAAGGAAGAAGAGGTGTCCCTGCACGAATACGAGGACTTCCACGACGCCTACGCGCGCATCGGCGAGTTCCTGGTGGATGTGTACACGCGAAAGCGGATACACTCCGCTTTGGGCTACCTGACGCCGGAGGAATTCGAGACACAATGTCTAGCGAGTCCGCCGGGCGTGGCGGAAGCTGCGGCGTCTTGGTAACCACGTCCGAATTCGTACCCAGTTTTAGGGGTCCAGTACAAGGAAGACGATGCCCTCGCTCTCGAATTCCCCTCCGGTTCCGTTACCAGGCCTCGTCATTACCCCGCCCCCTCAAGTAGAAGTTGAATAGCCTACCCTCAGGAACACGTTGCCAAAGGCTATGCCCCGCGCTCACTCCAACCGGATCATCTACGAAGAACGCCGCAAGCGGAACCTCCACCGACCTAGCGAATTGGCGCATGATAGCGACGACGCGCTCACCGTCCACGTAGCCCTCGATGGCGGTGATCTCCGCATGACCTCGCCCGGCTCCCGTCACCCAGTGGCCGAGGGCTCGCCCCTCGCCGAACGCGCTGTTCTCATACTCGACCGTCAAGCGTGGGGTGTGCAGCCGCCGTTGCCGCGCATCCAACTGGCCTGCCCCTAGTTTCTGTACCACTCATAGCGAGAGCCTCGAGGCTCTCCGGTTCGGACGCGTCTGATCTGATTCCACCGTGGTCGCGTCCTGCCCACAGCGTTCCCGGAACTCGACCGGCGTGAGGTATCCCAAGGAACTGTGCGGTCGCTCCTGGTTGTAATCGTCTCGCCACATGTTCGCAAGCGCCTGGGCTTCCTTCACGCTCGCGAATGCCTCCAAGTTCAGGAACTCGTCGCGGAGACGGCTATGGAACGCCTCCGCGTAGCCGTTCTCCCAGGGAGAACCCGGCGCGACATACAGCGTCTCTACCGAAGCTGACCCCAGCCAGCCCTGGATCGCCTTGGCGATGAACTCTGGACCATTGTCACTCCGGATGCAGACGGGAGCGCCTCGGATCAGGAACTGACGCCGCAGAACCGCGATGGCGTCCTGGGCGGTGATGCTACCGGATACCTCCAGCGTCAGACACTCCCGCGTGTATTCGTCCACCAGACTCAACAGCTTCAACGGACCCCGACACATCGTGTGATCGTGTATGAAGTCCCAAGTCCACACGTGGTTGGGAGACTCCGCCTTTCGAACTGAGCAACTGTTCTCGCTGGATCCGCGAGAACGCTTCCGTTTCTGAGGACGAGTCACCTTCAGCCCTTCCCGACGCCACAGACGATGCACGCGCTTACGGTTGATCGACCATCCCTCACGTCGCAGCAGCGCCCAGATACGGCGGTAGCCGTAGCGAGGATGCTTCGTAGCCAGCTCCCGCATCCTTGCTACCAGTCGCTCTTCGTCGTCAGGACGTGTCGCCTCGTACCGCTGTGTCATCCGTGGCTGACTCAGCACCCGACAGGCGCGCCGCTCAGAGACCGCTAGGAGCCTCCTTACGTGGGCGACTGCCCGCCGTCGCCGGGTCGGACTCAATACTTTCCCTCGGCGGCCTCCTTGAGAATCTGCATGTCCAATGCCTGATCCGCGACGACCTTCTTCAATCGTCGATTCTCCACCTCCAGCGCCTTAAGACGCCGCAGTTGGTCCATCTCCATCTTCCCGTAGGCGTTGCGCCAACGGTAGTACGTCTGCTCGCTGATACCGATCTGTCGGCACGCCTCTACGACCGTGCACCCGGTCGCCTGAGCTGCTTCGGCTTCGCGGAGCTTCCGCACGATCTGCTCGGGTGAGTGACCTTTCCGCCCCATATCCAGTCTCCTTTGCGGCTATGCCTGGGAGACTCTCACTATACTTGGACCAGATTCTGGGGGCCAGACCAACCTTGCGGTCTCGACGTGTTCCACCAGAGGATCAGGGACGCTAGCCG
>JASLZO010000255.1 GCA_030754805.1 Dehalococcoidia bacterium | reverse complement strand
GGCGTCATCGGTGTGGTCTACTGAAACGCTGACGATCGATGTTCCGGATCCATCTTGTGTTGTGTCTGTGCCTGGTGTCGGTGGCACCGTCGGCGGGCCAGTTCCTGTCGCGGGATTTCCGCGAGCTCTGGCGCAACGAGGTCTTTGAGAACTACGGAGCCGGCGGGTACCGCGACTATGATTTCGACCAGGAGAACCGTCGGTTCGATCGTTTCGGCGACCTGATCATCGACGGCGTTGACGTCATCAATCTGAGCGAGACACGTCGGGACGCGCCGGGAATCCGTGGCAGCTTCGAATCGCGCAACGCGCGCTATGACCGGTTTTTCGATAAGCTGATCATCGCCAACGAGGGTTTCGGCCCCTGGTCGACCCGTCTCATCGTCGGCGATCACATCAGTACCTTCTTCACGCCGATGACGCTGAATCTGCCCAGCTTCCAGGGCATCCGGTGGGACGGCGCCTCCAACAGCAACCGCTTCAGTATCATCTCCAGCCACGTCACCGATCCCGTGATCGTGCCCTCCGGGGCAGCGGTGGATCAGGACTTCGAGGAACGCAGAATCTTCGGTACGTCGATCCTGGCCGGACACTGGGAGAGTCAGATCGGCAGCGCCTTCAAGGTGGGTACGACGTACGCCAACATTCATCGCTTTGATTCGGAGGCCGGTGTCCAGGTCGATGGCCTGCGGGGCTCGGTCCCCCGGGTGATGCACGATGGCGTGCGCCGGCTCTACGTGTTCTTTTCAGACGACGATCCGGAGGACAGGTCCCCCGGGGCCGGTGTCTACTCGCTGACAGCCTTCGTCGATGACACGCCGCTGGAGCCGGTGCGCGTCGGCGTCGTGGAGAACCTACTGCAGCGCATCCCGGTGACCCCCGATCTGACGAGCACGATCCTGCTGCAGGACAACGAAGTCACCTACCTGCGGCAGAACCGCGCCTGGCTGCGATCCGTCATCGAGGCGAGCAACACACCCTTCTTCCTCGCCATCCTCGACGGGATCACCCGCAACGTCCCCGCCGCGGCGCCGTCGTCGCCTCTGCGGGCGGACGGTGACGACGTCATCTACTACGAGTTCGAGATTCCGGACTCCGTGCGGTCGCTGACCTTCGACTCGGCTGTCAGCGACGACTACAGCATCGACGTGGCGGCCGCCGTGCGTGTGCCGGTTTTGTCGACGCGCGACGATGACTTCTACTACGACTGGTACAACGCGGCTCGCGCGGAGGGTACGCCCCGGGGGGGCTCCAACCTGCAGCGGGTGCAGTTCCAGTATGGTTTTCCCACGGCCCTGAGCCTGCTGGGAGTCAACTTCGAGTCGCATTTCCTCGGTTTTGACATCGGCGGAGAGTACGCGCGGAGCATGCGCCACTTCAGGGCGCCCAGCGCCGGGGGGAAACGGTTCCGACGTCAGGCTGACACGTACTACGTACAGGCGGGACGTGATCTGACCGCCCGTTTTCGCGCCGGCTTCGAGCTGTTCGACGTGCCCCACGATTACGAGACCGGGTTTTCCGCCTTCCAGCGATCGGGCGTCGGCCCGACTCTCGGCGGCCGGCTGTACCGGCCGGTACAGCTGGTAGCCGACAACGATGACCTGGACCAGTGGCCGGACGAAATCGAGCACAACGATCCTCTGGCGCCGTTTTTCAGGGCCTCGGGCGCGGGGAACGGGGTGTTTCCGGGCCTCGATCCGGACAACGATGGCGTCCTCGACTTCAACATCGACAATTCCGGCGGCGTCGATGCCTTCCAGCCGTTCCTGGGATACGAAGCCGAGCCGCCGGAACTGGTCTACGGGGACGACTTCAACAACAACGGCCAGGCCGATTTCCGCGAGAACGACAATCTGCCGGATTACATCTATCCAGCGGACCATCGCGGCTGGCATGCCTTTCTCAGCCTGGAGCCGACAGCCCGCACTCTGGTCCGAGCGGGGCGTTACCGGGTGCGTCAGGAGGCGATCGGTCGGCACAGCTACACCGACTACATGGAGGGCCAGTATCGTCGGGAGTGGCCGGGCCTTGGATTCCTGCGCTTGAACCAGCGCTTCAAGCGTCTCGAGGACGACGTGCCGGATCACGTCTACTCTCCGGGAACGTACGCGCTGAGGAGAGACCTGCTGCAGGGACGGGACAGCTTCAACAGCCTGACCTATCTCGAATGGGGTCTGCGCCCCACGCAGGCGCTCGATGTACGCAATATCCTGTCACTGGACTTCACCGATCTCGACGGTGATGTACTGTCCGACCCCTTGTTCACACGACCGGGCACGGTCAGCCGGATTGCAGTGGTGAGCAAAGCGAAGTACACGTGGAACTGGAGCCGGCTGTCGTTATCTCCTCAGTTCAAGCACATCTATCAGCGCGACAAGTTCCCCGAGCGTGGAATTCCCGATCGGCAGCGGCGCTGGATCATGCCGATCCTGCGCGCCAAC
>JASLZO010000254.1 GCA_030754805.1 Dehalococcoidia bacterium | reverse complement strand
TGCATTTCAAGGACATCACCGAAGCAGCGGGTTTTAAGGCCCCTGAGGCGCCCGGCCGCGCCTACGGGCCGATCTTTGTTGACGTGAACAATGACGGCTACCTCGACCTGTTTCAGGCGCAGGGTTGGGGCGGCGAATCGCTCCTGTTCCGCAACAACGGAAACCTGACCTTCAGCGACGTCACCGGCACAGGCGGTATTGCCGGCTTCAACGTGCACGGATACTGTTTCGGCGACCTCGACCGAGATGGCGACCTGGATCTGTACACGACCACCTGGATTGATGCCGGAGAATTCAAGCTACATCGAAACAATCAGAACGACCGCTCCTACCTCATCGTGAGAGTGAATGGCAGAAAGCCGAATACCTCCGCAATAGGCGCGAAGATCTGGGTCTACGAGGAGAAGAAGGGCCGTCTGCGAGGATATCGCGAAATCATCGGCGGCGGCGGGGCGATGTATACCTGTCCGACCCTCGAACAGCATTTCGGCCTTCCCAGCGGCGGAACCTATTCGGTCAAAGTCTTCTTTCCTGTCTCCGGCAAGACAGTATCCCGCTCCAACGTCTCAGCCGGCCGCACAATCGTTATTAAGGAGCCGTGACTGGCCGCGTTGGTGAGGGTGGCCATCGCATCATGTATGTGACCCCTTCCCCGAGAATTGATCCAGTAGTTGTGAGAGAATCCAGAGGTCTGTAGAGGCAGAAAGGGTTCTCAGGTGAAAGAGCGCACGTAGTGCAGAGCAGGTAGTGGTGAGGCTGCGTCAGGCTGACGTGGCGCTGGGCAAGGGTTGGACAGGCAGCGACGGAAGCACCTCGTGACTACTAAACGGCACCAGATAAGAGTGCGAGGCATACCGGTGGAGGTCGTCCGGAAGAACATCAGGAACCTCCATCTGCGCGTCTATCCGCCCAAGGGCAGGGTGCGCGTGACCGTTCCGCTACGTCTGGATGATGAGACCGTTCGGTTGGCCGTTGTCTCGCGTCTGGGCTGGATTCGGAGGAAGCAGAAGGGCTTTGAGCAGCAGGATCGTCGGTCGCCGCGCGAAATGTTCACGGCGGAGAGCCACTACGTCCAGGGGCGGCGATACCAGCTCGACGTGATCGAGCACGATGGTCCGCCGTCGGTCAACCTGCTGAATAGCACCACTATGGAATTGCGGGTACGCCCGGGAACCGACCGGGACAAGCGGGAGGCTGTGCTCCGTGGGTGGTATCGCCAGCAGCTGCGAGAGCAGATACCCGAGCTGATTGCCAAGTGGGAGCCTGAGATCGGCGTGACGGTGGCCGAATGGCGTATCAAGAGGATGAAGACACGCTGGGGGACCTGCAACTGCGAGGCTCGGCGAATCTGGCTGAACCTGCAACTCGCCAAGAAGCCGGCGTCGTGCCTTGAGTTCGTTCTCGTGCATGAGATGACCCACCTGCTGGAACGTCGCCACAACGATCGCTTCAGAGCGTACATGGATCAATTCATGCTGCAGTGGCGTTTTCATCGGGAAGAGCTGAAGCGCGTCCCACTGATAGACGGGGATTGGTACTACTGACGCAGCTTGTTCCCTGAGGGGCGACGAGGCACTGCCACAGGAGATATGTAACGCCGCGATTATCCATCCTCACCGAGGCCCACGCGCGGCCGCCCAGCGCCCATAGGGGGGACGATCGATGAGAGCATTGATCATGGGAGGCACTACGTTCTTCGGCAAGAGGCTCGTGGCGCAACTGTGCGACGACGGCTGCGAGGTCACCGTCGCCACCCGCGGTTTCACACCAGACGATTTCGGGGATGCGGTGGACCGTGTGCGCTTCGACCGGACCAGCCTGGCCAGCATGGAAACGGCGTTCTCGGATTCACGGTTCGATGTTGTCTTTGACCAGATCGGCTACGCACCGGACGACGTCGAGGACGCCTGCCGCGTCTTTGCGGGCAAGATCGATCACTACGTCTTCACCTCCAGCAACGCGGTGTACACCAGTCCGGGCGCGCGCCTGACAGAGGACGCGTTCGATCCGACGTCCATCCCGCCCGGGCGTGGCCGCATGACGGAACTGGGCTATTCCGACGGCAAGAGACAGGCGGAAGCCTACCTTTTTCAACATGCGCCCTTCCCTGTCGCGGCGGCGCGGTTTCCCGTCGTCCTGGGCTCGGATGACCCGACCGAGCGGTTCCAGTTCCACGTGGATCGCGTGGTACGGGGCGAGCCGATCGTAGTCGGCAGACCGTGCGGGCGCATGAACTACGTCGCAGTACAGGATGCCGGGCGGTTCCTGACCTGGCTGGGGACGACGCGTCGCGTGGGCCCGTATAACGGAGGGTGCCCCGACGCCATCGACGCGGGCGAGATGGTGGAGCGGATCGGGTGGTTCGCCCGTGAGGTCATGCGGAGCGGGCCTTAGCAGGGTGCTGAAGAACCCTTTCGACCATACCCCTACCCCCTTTCCTTCA
>JASLZO010000253.1 GCA_030754805.1 Dehalococcoidia bacterium | reverse complement strand
CTCAGGGTGTGGCCATCCCCGTGCACCTGGGCAGCATGCCTCCAGCCGTGAAGAGCATGCTGGCCGAGTTTCCGCCCGCCTCGCTGAAGGACGGCGACATGGTAATCATGAACGATCCCTACGGCGGCGGTCAGCACAATCCCGACGTGATCGTCCTGGTGCCGGTGGTCTACCAGGGGGAAACCGTCGCCCTTGCCGCTTCGCTGGCCCACCACCAGGACGTGGGTGGGCGGACGCCGGGCTCGAATCCGACCGATGCGACTGATGTCTTCGAGGAAGGACTGTGCATTCCGCCACTGAAGTTCGTTCAGGACGGCAAGATGTCCGAGGTTCTCGAGGCCATCATCCGGCGCAACGTTCGCCGGCCAGATCTCTTTTTCGGTGATCTCAACGCTCAGATGGCGTGCGGTCGGGCCGGCGCCGAGGAATTGGTCTCTCTCTTCGACAAGTACGGCCGCGACGTGGTGCTGGAGGCGATCGCGGAGCTTCCCAACCGGTCGGAAATTAGAACCCGGGAAATCATCGACGAAATTCCCGATGGAACCTATCGGTTTACCGACTGGCTCGACAACGACGGCCTCGATTTGGACCAGCGAATCAGCATCACGGCGGCGGTCACCGTGGAAGGGTCCGACATCCACGTCGATTTCGCCGGCACCAGTCCGCAGGTCCGTGGTCCTTTCAATGCGGTTCCGTCCTGCGCCTTGTCCGCGGTGCGCTACGTGGTCCGCGCCATCACCGATCCCGAGATTCCAAATAACGAGGGATGCTACCGGGTCGTTCAGCTGACCTTCCCCGAGAAATCCCTTCTCAATCCGCGGCGGCCGGCCGCGGTCAATTGCCGTTCGGTGGCCCTCAGACGCGTCGTGGATGTTGTAATGGGTGCCTTAGCACAGGCAATTCCGGGCAAGATCCCCGCGGCATCCAACGGCCATCCCCTGAACGCCATCTTCGGTGGCGAGGACGAGAAGAGCGGTAAGTTCTTCATCGTGACAGAGAACGGGACCGGTGGCATGGGCGCGCGACCGACCAAGGATGGGATCGACTGTATCTTCACCGATACGTCAAACGCGATGAACGTGCCCAACGAGGTGGTGGAGAGCACGGCTCCCTTGCGCGTCAACTATCTTCGAATTCGCCGTGATTCCGGCGGCGCAGGCCGCTACCGAGGGGGCTGCGGTTACGAGAAGGAGTATGAATGCCTGACCGATCGGGCGATCGTCTCCCATCGCGGGGAGCGTCACTTCACGCGGCCCTGGGGACTCGATGGCGGCGGCGAAGGTGCTTCCGCCCGTTCCGTGGTGTTGCGCGCCGACGGGACGGAAGAGGTCGTCCCTTCGAAGAAAACGATCGAGCTCGGGAAGAACGACCGCCTTGAGTTGTGGACGAGCGGCGGGGGCGGCTATGGCGACCCTCTTGATCGTCCCCTCGGAGACGTGGTCGCCAATGTACTCGACGGAAAAGTCGGCGTGGAGGCGGCCGAGCGGTCTTACGGGGTAATCATGGAGGCAGGCCGGCTGAACCCGGAAAAAAGTGAAGAGACGCGGGCTCGAATGCGCGCCGAACGGATCGACCGGGAGGAGACCGAGACACCGTGACGTTCGACCCCATCACCTTGGAAGTTCTTCGCCATCGCTTCGACGCGATCGCCAACAACATGGAATCGACCTTGGTCAAGTGCGCCTCCTCACCCAGCGTCAAGGAGGGTGCCGACTGTTCGGTTGCCCTGTTCGACATCAAGGGCGATACCGTGGCCCAAGGGATGGCGATACCCGTGCATTTGGGCAGTTTGCCGCCGGCCGTGAAGAGCATGTTGGCCAAGTATCCCCCCCAGTCGCTGAAGGAAGGCGATATGGTGGTGATGAACGATCCCTACGACGGTGGACAGCACCATCCCGATATCATCGTGCTCGTGCCCGTGGTTTATGGCGGCGAGACTGTGGCCCTGGCGGTGGCGCTGGCTCACCATCAGGACGTCGGAGGCCGGACGCCGGGCTCGAACCCAACGGACGCGGCGGATATCTTCGAAGAAGGTTTGTGCCTTCCACCAACCAAGTTCGTCGAAGACGGAAGAATGTCCCACGAGTTCGAAGCCATCGTTCGGTGCAACGTGAGGCGTCCCGACTTGCTGTTCGGCGACCTGACGGCGCAGATGGCGTGCGGCCGGACCGCGGCCGACGAGATGGTCGGACTGTTCGACAAGTACGGTAGCGAGGTTATTCTTCGGGCCATGGCGGAGCTGCTCGACCGGGCGGAGGCGCAGACCCGCGCCCTCATCGCCGAGATCTCGGACGGAACCTACAGTTTCACCGACTGGCTCGACAACGATGGCGTCGATTTGGAACGGCGCATCAAAATCAGCGTCGCTCTGACCATCGAGGGCTCGGAAATTCATGCCGATTTCACGGGCACCAGCCCCCAGGTTCGCGGTCCCTTCAATGCGGTGCCGGCCTGC
>JASLZO010000252.1 GCA_030754805.1 Dehalococcoidia bacterium | reverse complement strand
AGATCGGTGCCATCGTTATCTGGCGGTGCCATGTCGGGGGCGAACACGGCGGTGACGTGATGGACGAAACCTGGGCCTTCTTGCGGCCGTACGTAGAGCCAGCAGACGCATACGTATTCAGCATGGAGGAGTACTCCCCCGAGTGGCTGGACCGAGACCGCCTCATGGTCATCCACCCGTCGATCGACCCATCCAGTGCAAAGAACGTCGACATGTCCTCCCAAGAAGTCGAGAACATCCTGACCCACGTCGGCCTGATTGCCGGCGACCCGCTCGATGCACCCGCCACGTTCACCAGAAGCGACGGGTCCATCGGACGCATGAACCACTATGCCGATGTGATCCAGGCCGGGTCGTCACCTCACGCCGGCGATCCGATGGTCCTGCAAGTCTCCAGATGGGACAACCTGAAAGACATGGCCGGGGTCATGGAAGCCTTCGTTCGACTGAGCGACAAGCCGCAGGACGCTCACCTGATTCTGGCTGGGCCCGTAGTCACCGGAGTGGCCGATGACCCGGAAGCGAGCGTCGTCTTCAACGACTGTGTCGAACGGTGGCGCCAACTCCCCCACGCCGAACGCCGGCGTGTCCAGCTCGCTTGCTTGCCCATGGTGGATGGGGAGGAGAACGCCGCCATCGTCAATGCCCTGCAGCGCCACGCCACCGTCATCCTCCAGAAAAGCCTTGCGGAGGGCTTCGGGTTGACCGTGACCGAGGCGATGTGGAAAGGAAAACCCGTCATCGGCAGCGACGTCGGCGCCATCGCCGTCCAACTGATCGACGGCGAGACGGGCTTTCTCTTAGCAGATCCGACAGACTTGGACGCTTGCAGTGAGGCCATCGGTGTCGCGCTTCACGATGGCAAGAAGATGGCGCGATTCGGGAACGCCGCCCGCGAACGCGTCCGCAAGGATTTCCTCACGGACCGCGACCTTCTCCAGTACGCCGAGCTGATAGCCCGGCTCGTGACATCGTGACCGAAACGCCTCCTTTATAGGAGGCGTTCTCCAGGGAGATTGACCCACGCGCTCATTTCGTGGGGCGCTGCTACGGGGTCCGCTCTCTCGAGGTAGTCGCGACTCAGCTCTCCGATCGAGTTCACCCCCAGCAGGGCCATCGCGCTGAGGATCTCGTCTTCGAGAATCTCCAGCGTGCGAACGACCCCCTCGGACCCTGCGGCCGCTAAACCCCAACCTTGCAGCTTCCCGATAGCTACCACATTGGCCCCCAGCGCCAGCGCTTTTACCACGTCGCTTCCCCGCACGACTCCACCGTCGAGCACGATCCGTGCTTTCCCACCGATCGCCTCAACGATCCCGGGCAACATGTCCAGGGTTCCTCGCCCGTGATCAAGCTGCCGACCTCCGTGATTGGAGACCCAGACAACGTCCACGCCGTGGTCTACGGCAATGGCTGCATCTGCGGCAGTCGCAATCCCTTTCACCATGATCGGCATATCGACCAGGTCCTTGATGCGGTCCATCAGATCCCAGGTGACGGACGCACCCGGTCCGGGCATGCTCGGTCCAAGGTTCGCCAGGGCCGTTCGACCGATGATCGGCCGTTCGCGTCTGCTGTAGCGCGCGTTGTCTACGGTGAGAACGAACGCCTTGTAGCCCGCCTTCTTGATACGCGCCACCATCTCCTTGATCCACGCCCAGTCGCCTTGGATGTACATCTGGAAAAACTTGACACCGTCTGAAGCTTCAGCCGTTTCCTCCATCCCGGGATCTGTTAGGGAGCTGACGGTCTGCAGCGTTCCGAATTCCGCCGCGGCCTCGGCGACGGCCCCAGCCGCCTCCGGGTGGATCCGTTGCATGCCCGCCACCGGCGCGAGCATCACCGGGATGCGTATCTTTTCGCCCAGGAACTCCGTCTCCGGGTCGACCCCGGAGACGTCAACCAGAACTCGCGGCAAGAACGCCCATTTGTCGAACGCTGCGCGGTTCCGCCGCATCGTCGTCTCGGACTCGGCTCCGCCCACCAGATAATCCCAACCTGCTTGGTCGAGCGCACGCCGTGCGGCCCGCACCACCTCTTCGTTCGTCTGGAAATCGACTGGCATAGGTTCGCTCCTTCGGTTTCGCCGCCCGGTGGCTGATCTGGACGGACCTATATTCGCCGAATCATCCCAACTGGCGCTACCGTGCCTCTGGCTCTACGTAAACGGGCTAGGCGTACAACGGCGCCGCAGCTCGGTTGATGCGCTTGAGAGTGGAGCGGCGTCATGGAGGACCTCATCGTCGATGAGGGCGGCCGAGTGACCAATCCTTCTCTCGCCGACTACAAGACCCCGACCCAGCGCGACATCCCGGAGATCAACACTGTCCTCGATGAGGCCTCCGACGGCTGGGGTGAGTACAAAGTCAAGGCCGAGGGCGAGCACTCCAACCTCACCCCCGCTCCAGCCATCACCAACGCCATCGCAGAGGCCACCGGAGCGCATCTCTTCTCCATCCCGGTC